>NZ_JAUBTL010000034.1:0-76004 GCF_036702475.1 Microcoleus sp. D2_18a_B4 | reverse complement strand
CTTCTTTCCTCCTGACTCCTGACTCCTGACTCCTAATTCCAATTTCGAGCTTTGCTGCTTTCATTGAGATGCTCCCGTCTGTGACAAGTGGCAGGTCAAAAAGTGTTTTTAATTATTCTCATGTGACATTTGTAGCTGGAATTGTTGGAACCATAATTCTAGCCTGTTAATTTTATGGCTACTCATAATTTTATCACATTTCCAGCTAATATTATGTCCGCTGGAACGATAATAAAAATGGTTCGTAGTGAGAACCCAGAGTCCAGATCCAACTCGGTCTGACTTGCATTCCTCACTAGGAAATGGTAACGGTTATTTTATTAAAGATGATATAATAAGTCAAAATTGAATTCGGCTAATTCCAAATTTTTTGCAAATTGAGAACAAATCCCGGTAAAACATTTTCCCCAGAAAGGGTGAGAGGAGATTGTAAAACTTCCACATCTTGACCGGGGCGATAAATTTCAACTTCGCGTTTTTTGCGGTTAATCAGCCAACCCAAACGGCAGCCATTTTCCATATACTCTTGCATTTTTTCCTGAGTCTTTTTTAAGCTGTCCGTTGGGGAGAGAATTTCCACAGCAAAATCGGGACAAAGCGGGATAAATTTTTCTCTTTGTTGAGGTGTCAAAGCTTCCCAGCGAGATTTCTCTACCCAAGACGCATCGGGAGAGCGATCGGCTTTATTGGGCAGAGTAAATCCTGTTGAGGAATCAAAGGCTTCACCGAGTTGGGTTTGTTCGTTCCAAAGTCCAATCTGTAAGTTGAATTTTGAGTTGCTTCTTCCCGTTTCTCCTCCGGTTGGCGGCATGACAATTAATTCTCCCTTGGCGTTCCGTTCAAGTCTCAATTCCGGGTTTTCTTCGCACAGTTGATAAAACTGTTCTGAAGTTAGTTTAATCAGGGAGTTGAGGTTTAAGGTGATAGCAGTCATTGTTATTTACCTGCTGTTTGTATGAACTTGATTAAGAATTAAAAATGACTAATCCCATTTTTAATTCTTAATTCTTAACTTCTAATTTTACTGCAATTGGTTGATTCTGTTGAGCGCGTCTTGATAGGCGCTGGTTCTGCCGCCTTGTTTGTAAAGTTCTGCTGCTTTTTGAAAGTCGGCAATTGCCTTCGGTTGGTTTTTTTGATCTAGGTAGGCTAGAGCCCTGTTGTAGTAGGCGTCAGCAAAGCCGGGATTGGCTTCGATCGCCCGCGTGTATGCTGGAATCGGGTTAGTGCGTGTATCGGGAGTGCTGGCGATGGTGATGGCATTACCAATATTGAAATGCAATTCCGGTGTGTTGTTAGGTTTGAAAGAGAGTGCTTTGTTGAAAGCCTCGATCGCCTCGAAAGTAGATCCCTCATCTAAGTACACCAGTCCTCGAAAATAAAAGGCCTCAGCGTCTTTTGGGTTGAGGGTGGATAGGGGAACTGCGGTGGGGGGAGAATTGTCTACTTTCAAATCGGATTTGTTCATTCCCGCCGCCGCCAGTTTCGCCATAAAAGTATTGATGGGAACTGCTGCATTAAATCCCGTTTTAATCGGGGCGACTTCGCCGGAACTCGTTTGGGCGAAACCAAATTCCCCTTGTCCGTGTAAACCGATGACTCGGCCTTCGGAGTCAAAAACTGGGCCGCCACTCATGCCACTCCAGGTTACGGCCTGATACCGCAAAGTGTAACCTTCCGGGCGGTTGCTGGGGCGGCTGGTAACGAGTCCGGGAGAGAGTTCTGGTTCTCTTTCGGCGCCGAAAAGTCCGCCCGTAGCGGGGTAGCCGTAAACGAAGATTTGAGTGCCGATGACGGCTGTGTCGGAATCTGCGATCGTCGCGACTGGATATTCTTCGGGGCTTTCAAATTTGACTACGGCTAAATCCGCCTCTGTTTCGGCTGTTTGCAGCCCGGTGACAGAGGTTGCTTGATAGTTTTTGCCTGTGGAGGTGCGGACTGTGTATTTGAGATCGGGTTTTTCGACGACGTGGTTGACTGTTAAAACTGTGTAAGTTTTGCCGTTTTTGGCAATAATTACGCCAGAACCGTCTCCTAGGGAACTGTTAATTTGTACTGTCAGCGGCCCGGCAATGTTGGCGACTTGTTGGGGAGTTTTGGCGATCGCACTTTGGCTGATGATTATGGTTAGGGCCGCCGTAGTTCCTGCTAGCAAGGTGGTTAAGGTGTCGAAACGGGAAAAATTTACGTTCATGGTAGTTGCTGATTATATTAATTAGCCTAGTTGGAAATTCAAACATCAAAATGAATAGCTTCATTTTGATGTTTGAACTCTTAAAGGCTAAGTTTATTGCAACTGTTTGATTCTGTTAATTGCGTCTTGATAGGCGCTGGTTCTTCCGCCTTGCTTGTAAAGTTCTGCTGCTTTTTGAAAGTCGGCAATTGCTTCCGGTTGGTCTTGGTTGTCCAGGTAAGCTAAAGCTCGGTTGTAGTAAGCGTCGGCAAAACCGGGATTGGCTTCGATCGCCCGCGTGTATGCTTGAATAGCAGTGGAACCGCGTGTGGGACCGAGTTGGGGCACGCTGGCGGTGATGAAAGTGCGGGCATTACCGATATTAAAATACAATTCAGGGGTATATTTGGGCTTGAAAGCGAGTGCTCTGTTGAAATCGGCGATCGCCTCCCAAGCATCTCCTTGATCTAACAGCGAAAGTCCTCGAAAATAATAGGCTTGGGCATCTTGCGGATTGGCGGTGGATACCGGGCCACTGGTTGGGGGAGTATTGTCTACTTTCAACTCGGATTTGTTGATTCCCGCCGCCACTAGCTTGGCGATAAATGTATTGATGGGAACTGCTGCATTAAATCCGGTTTTAATCGGGGCGACTTCGCCGGAACTCGTTTGGGCGAAACCGAATTCGCCTTGTCCGTGTAAACCGATAACTCGGCCTTCGGAGTCAAAAACTGGGCCGCCACTCATGCCACTCCAGGTTACGGCCTGATACCGCAAAGTGTAACCTTCCGGGCGGTTGCTGGGGCGGCTGGTAACGAGTCCCGGAGAGAGTTCTGGTTCTCGTGCGGCGCCAAAAAGTCCGCCCGTAGCGGGATAGCCGTAAACGAAGATTTGACTGCCGATGACGGCTTGATCGGAATCTGCGATCGTCGCGACTGGATATTCTTCGGGGCTTTCAAATTTGACTACGGCTAAATCCGGGTCAGTTTCGGCGGTTTGCAAACGGGTGACGGAGGTTGCTTGATAGTTTTTGCCTTGAGACGTGCGAACGGTGTATTTCACGTCTGCTTTTTCTACGACGTGATTGACTGTTAAAACTGTGTAAGTTTTGCCGTTTTTGGCAATAATTACGCCAGAACCGTCTCCGAGGGAACTATTAATTTGTACTGTCAGCGGCCCGGCAATGCTGGCGACTTCTTGGGGGGTTTTGGCGATCGCGGGTTGGCTGATGACTATGGTTAAGGCTGCGGTAGTTCCTGCTAGCAGGGTGGTTAAGGTGTCGTAACGAGAAAAATTTATATTCATGGCTATTGCTAATTAGTAGCTGGGTAGCGGGATTTGGTGGAGGAAGGGCGATCGGCGGTTTGTGCTTTTTTTCTGTGTAGTTTTATTACTGATTTGACGCAAAGGATCTCGGCTTTGTTCTTTAGTGATAATTTTACTCGCTTTTTTGTTCCTCGATTCCCTTTTTCGCTGTAGGGTGCTTATGGGCGCACCTTACTTAATCTCAATGAAGGCTGCCCAACTTACTTATTAAAACTCAACAATACATGACTCAAACTCGGTGCTTAATTCTTCCTTAGTCATCGTTCCCCGCGCGACTCGCATGACTAAATCATATACTCCATCGTCCGTCAAATTCAGAGCGCAACCATTCAAACGCAAAAAGGTATCTGTCACCGCAAAAGCCGATCGCTTGTTACCGTCAATAAACGGATGATTCATCGCTAGGTGATAGAGATAGGCGGCAGCTTGTTCGCTAATCGTTGGATGCAAAAATTGACCGCCAAAAGTTGCTTGCGGTTGAGCCAAAGCCGACTCCAACAAGCCTTCGTCTCTGACGCCGGGAGTGCCACCAAAGCTAGAAATCTGGTCGTCATGAAGTTCTAGCACTTCATCTAGAGAGAGAAATTTAGGAGTTGGCAAGGCGACGGTAAACCTCCTCTCGTTCTTTTTTAGATGCTAGGTAAGCGTTCCAAACATCACTTTTTTCTGATTTTACAGGCTGTTTTGCCTTCAGGGCTAGTACAAACTCAAGCACTTCTTTCAACATAGGTTCTGGTACTTGGTCTAGTTCTTGGAGAAGTTGGTCTTTGGCGGTCATGTTTCTTTTCTCCTAGTTATTTTACCACTATTTTATCCGAATTCATAAAAGTCTTGCAACCTAGAGATTGTACGCGATTATCTGTAGGGACACGGCACTGCCGTGTCCTTGCAGATTACTTTTGTTAAATGAGATTACAACAATTTTACAACCAACAGATTAGAGAATCAACTACTGTTCAATCGCACTTATACATTTTGATATTCTGCAACCCATTGGACTATCGCCTCAGTCAGCCCATCCAAGGTATATTCCTTAGCTTCCACATCTAACTTACCCAATAATTTCTGACAACTTTTGGAAGTTTCCGGCCCGATCGAAGCGATGCAAACATTTGTTAGCCAATCCTGATATCGGGACAATTCCGGGGTTTGTTCTATGAGATTGCAAAAGTTATGCACAGTTTTTGAACTGGCAAATGTTATGATATTTACGGCTTGGTTTTGGAGTGCGGATAGGGCGATCGGATCGATTGTTTCGGGACAGCAAGATTGGTAAGCTGGCACTTCTATTACTTGCGCTCCTTTGGCGGTGAATTCTTTAACTAAAACTTCTCTGCCGCCGCTTTCTACTCTCGGAAATAGAATCTTGCAGTTTGTAGGGGCGGTGCCCCCGTGCCCGCCCTGCCAGGGGAAGTTCTCGACGAGGGAATCGGCGACAAAGTTGGGGGGAATAAAGTCTGGTTGTAGAGAGTGCGATCGCAAACTTTCTGCTGTTTTTTTGCCGACAACTGCGATTTTAATGCCAAACAAGCTGCGGGCGTCTTTGCCTTTTGCTTGTAATCGTTGAAA
Source organism: Microcoleus sp. D2_18a_B4 (assembly GCF_036702475.1). Lineage (NCBI taxonomy): Bacteria > Bacillati > Cyanobacteriota > Cyanophyceae > Oscillatoriales > Microcoleaceae > Microcoleus > Microcoleus sp. D2_18a_B4. The sequence goes on along the minus strand of NZ_JAUBTL010000034.1, from coordinate 70,936 downwards.
AAAGCAGTCTACAGCGTTGTGGGAAGTGAGAATTAACCAGTGAAAGCTTGACAATTGTGCGATCGCACTGTCTAATGGTTCCCAAGTGGACGGTGGCCCAATTACCAAGGCGGGCATTTCGATCACGCGGGCTCCTTGTTGCTGGAGTCGATCGCTAAATTCAGCCGACTGAGAAACCGATCGCGTGACTAAAATGGTTTTTCCTGCTAATGGCAATTTGCTGTTATTAATGGTGACTGATGTATCGATCATATTTGTGCTTTCTGGCTGAATTAAATATTCGCGCAATCTAACTACTTCCCCAATTACGATCACGCAAGGCGATAGAGATTGACCTGCTGTTTGCTGTACAATGTTGGAGAGAGTGCCGAGCCAAATTTGCTGTTCGGGGCGGCCGCAATCTCGGATAATGGCGATCGGAGTGTCGGTAGATCGTCCGTGCTTTTGCAATTGCCAAATTATCTCGCTTAAATTGCGCCCTCCCATCAATATTACCAAAGTTTCTATCTGCACTAATGCTTCCCATTCCAAAGCATCCGGTTCGTGGGCGCTCATCACTGCAAAACAGCGACTCATCACCGGATCTGTGAGGGGAATTCCTGCTAGTAAAGGTGCCGCTAATGCGGAGGAGATTCCGGGTATTACTTCAAAGTCGCAGCCCGCTGTGATTAATGCTTGAATTTCGGAACTAGAACGACCAAAAATAAACGGATCGCCACTTTTTAAGCGGATTACTTGTTTTCCTAGTTGGCAATATTCTACCAGCAAACGGTTAATTTCTTGCTGCTGGGTGGAAGGTTTGCCTCCGCGTTTACCGACTTCGATTTTTCTACAACTTGCTGGGATTAATTCGAGTTGCGGGATGTCGATGAGGGCGTCGTAGATTAAGACTTCGGCTTGGGATAGCAGTTTGTGCGATCGCACTGTCATCAAGTTACAATCTCCGGGCCCCGCACCGACTAGATAAACTTTCCCTTTGTGGTTTTTCACAATTCCTCCTCGATAGTATAATTTAAGGAAGAAGGAAGAAGGAAGAAGGAAGAAGGAAGAATGAGCAATTATGAAATAACAGATAACCAATGCCCAATGCCCAATGCCCAATGCCCAATCCCCAATGCCCAATCCCCAACGCCCATTCCTTAACCAGAAATCCTATATTTATGCAGATTATCATCATCACGGCCGCCGATGCAAATTACTTTGAATTGGTGCAAGGTACTATTTTATCGGTGCGGGAAAAACCAGAGGGTGAAAATGTGGCGATCGGCTTTTTCGATCTAGGCTGCACTCCCGAACAGTTGCAGTGGCTGGAAACACAAGTTAATATCATTCAAAAGCCGGATTGGGACTTTGACTTTCCTGGCCGAAATGAAGCTCCAGAACATTTAAAAGGGCTATTAGTTAGACCTTGTTTGCGAAAATACTTTCCCAATTTTGATATATACATTTGGATAGATGCGGATGCTTGGGTTCAAGACTGGAGAGCAATTAATTTGTTGGTTGAAGGAGCATCGCGCCGGGGGCTGGCAATTGTTCCCGAAGTTCACAGGGCGAGCTTGCAGCAGTACGGGCAACTTCCTCAGTTTTGGCCGTGGGTTTATCAACAATATGAAGCTAACTTTGGTGAAGAAATTGCTAATAAATTCTACAGTTATCCGATATTAAATGCCGGAGTTTTCGCACTCCGACAAGATGCTTTGCACTGGGAAATCTGGGCGGAAAAAATCAATCAAGGATTGCAAAGATCCGGCTGTGTCATGACCGATCAATTTGCCCTCAACCTCGCTGTTTACAGTGGCGAATTGTTCAATCTGACTGAAATGCTCCCAGCTTGGTGCAATTGGATATTCAACGGTTTTCCGGTTTGGGACAAGCAGCGAGGCTGTTTTGTGGAGCCGTACTTGCCGCAGGAGGCGATCGGCATTTTGCATTTAGCTGGCCGCCAGCAGTTTGACCGAGTACAATTGATGGCAACTGACGGCGATATACTGGAAATTAGCGTCCGCTATCAACCTAAAAAACAGCCAGCAATACCAATATTTCAAGAACCAAAAATGACTTACCAACAACCTGAAATTAGCAAAAATAATTTATTACATCCAGGGGATTATGTCTCCCCAGGGTTCCAAATAATTCTACCTGACTCCTATTTCCCCCATATAATTATTGCCGATCCAAATACGAGTAACTGGCCTTATTTGCGCCGGGAAATTCCGCATAATTGGTATGCAGACAAGCGCTATCCATTCATCGGGTTTTTGAATCGCGACGAAGCACACATCCTTTACAATACAGCTCTACAATTCAAAGGTAAAAAAGCCTTAGAAATCGGCTGCTGGCTGGGTTGGTCTGCTTGTCATTTAGCACTCGCCGGAGTTGAATTAGATGTCGTCGATCCGCTATTAGAAAGAGAAGACATCAGACAAAGCGTCATCGATTCAATTCAAGGCGCTCTCAATGCGTCTGGCGTTCAAACATCAGTCGAGCTAATACCAGGCTACAGCCCCCAAAGAGTCGAAGAATTTGCCGCTCAATTCAACCGCAAATGGTCATTAATTTTTATTGACGGAGAACACGGAGGTGATGGGCCATTAAATGACGCAATTGTTTGCGAACAATTGGCTGAGGAAGATGCAATAATTTTATTTCACGACTTAACCGCTCCAGATGTTGGTAAAGGTTTAGATTACTTGAAGCAAAGGGGATGGCAAACAGTAGTATATCAAACAATGCAAATTATGGGGGCTGCTTGGCGGGGCAATGTCGAGCCAGTAAAACATCAACCAGACCCTAATATTTCCTGGCAGTTGCCAGCACATTTGCACGGTTACAATATTAGCAGTTTAGAGACAACTAATTCTCAAACAGCCAGCCAAAGTAATCAAAACCAACAGTCATCTTATACAAGAGATTTTTACCAATTAATCGGAGAAGGAACTCGCACTTCTGCTAGAGAAATTATTCCCCTGCTGTTAGACTTGCTGCAACCGACTTTACCTAAAAGTGTTGTAGATGTGGGCTGCGGTACGGGAAGTTGGTTAGCTGCGTTTCAGAAGTTGGGAATTGCTGATTGTTTGGGAATAGATGGCGATTATGTCGATCGCACTATTTTACAAATTCCTTTAAATCAGTTCCAATCCGCCGATTTAAAGCAACCGCTGCAAATAAACAGAAAGTTTGACTTAGCAATTTCTCTGGAAGTTGCCGAACATTTGCCGGCTACCTGTGCCGAAAACTTTGTTAATTCTCTCACTCAACTAGCACCGGTGATTCTGTTCTCTGCCGCGATACCATTTCAAGGAGGCGTCGAACACGTTAACGAACAGTGGCCACAATATTGGGTTTATTACTTTCAGAAAAACGGCTATGCAGTTATTGACTGCTTGAGAAAAAAAATATGGAACAATGACAAAGTAGAGCCTTGGTACGCTCAGAATATCTTGATTTTTGTTAAACAACAATACTTGTCGGGATATCCGAGGTTAGTAAATGAATATCAAAATACCGATCTGAATCAATTAGCGATCGTCCATCCCAAAATTTATTTTTACAGCTTGCAAACTGCTAGAAAATCGGCACAGAATTTACAATCAGAAAGTGTCAAACAAGTTTCAGCATCGCCACAATTGGCATATCGACCTTTGGTATCTGTGATTATTCCCTGCTACAATCAATCTCATTTTTTGCTGCAAGCAGTAACTAGCGTGATTAACCAAACATACAAAAATTGGGAAATTATCATTGTCAACGACGGCAGCTTAGATACTACCAGCACAGTTGCCAAAAATTTAATAGTAGCCAATTGCCAATATCAAATTACGCTTGTAGAACAAACAAATCAAGGGCTTTCAAGTGCTAGAAATGCTGGTCTAGCAGCCGCAAACGGTGAATACATCATGCCTTTAGATGCCGATGATATCCTAGCTGAAAACGCCTTGACTGACCTTTTAGAAATATGTTTAAAATCAAAGGCACCTTGCGTAGCATTTGGTTCTTATCAAATGTTTGGCACTGAAAATCGCATAGTACCCAGTTACGACTTGTATTCGCCGGAAAATATCAAGCAATCTAACATGATTCACCCGTCTTCACTCTATCACAAATCTATTTTGGATTTGGTCAGCGGGTACAAAGTTGGGATGAAAGAAGGTTACGAAGATTGGGAGTTTTGGGTTAACTGCCACAAGCACAATATTCCCTTTTTGGGAACGAGAGAAGTAGTTGTCAATTATCGGCGTTCCCAGGGTTCTATGTTGGCAAAAGCTCAGCAATATCATCAAAAGTTGGTAGCACAAATTGTTTGTTACAACCGGGAACTTTACGATATGGAAAGCGTGAATAGTGCTGAAAACTTATTGGGACAAATCGCAAGTTAATCTGGATTCTTTATTCTGTAGTCCGCCTGAACCAAGCCAGCGCGCCAACGCTTAGGCGGACTAAAGTTTGTGTGGTAGCGAATTCTATTGACCGGAAAAAGAGGATTGTTAAAGCGAATTTGATATGACATCAAGAAAGCGCTTAACCTGTTTTTCCCAAGTCCAATCCAGCATAAAATTTGCCGCAGCTAAACCGCGACTTTTAGCTTGTTCCCGATTAGTATAAACTTGCTCCAAAGCCTCGACAACTTCTGCCACATCAGACTCTCCCCAACCTTCTACACCGGAAAAAGGAGGAGTTAGTTTAACTCGTCCTTGACTCCATAAAGGATAGCAAATGTGGCTGTAAATCAAGTCTAAATGACCAGTATTTGCTGAGAGAATAGTCGGAATTCCGCAGGCCATACTTTCCATCGCGACTAAATTAGTGCCACCTTCGCAGCGGTTGGTGAAAACAGCGCAGTCGGCTTCTCGCAAAATTTGTCCGGTGAGGTGATTGGGAATTAAGCCGATATCGATAAAAGAGTCCACCGGCAAACCGTTAGCCACTAACCATTGGGAAATTTCTAAACTTCCGTCGCGGTTGATATTGGGAAGTCCGGCAACGTTTCCGGTTTGCTCGATTCCTAGCATATACTGAGGCCAGAAGTTGTGCCATGTTGTTAGTAACAAAGCCTCTGGATGTTTGGCGCGAAATCGTTTGAAAGCGGCAATTACAATATCTTGACCTTTGCGATATTCCAGTTTGCCGCCGGAGAAAATGACGAAGCGATCGCCAAATAGATTAGACTTGGGTGCAGGATGGAAAATTGTTGGGTCAATTCCTTGATGTACCATCGCCACATTAGTCAAGCCGCAGCTTCTCAAAACATCGGCATTCCAGTTAGAACCTGCGACAATCACGCTATATTTTTTGGCCGTTTCTAGTGCTTCTGCTGTGATTCGTGTGTCTTCAAAAAATATGACTCCTATTTGACAAGCGCTGGTAATTTGATTGTCAACTCCAGAGGATGCTAAATTATTCCCCAAAGCGTAAAGGACGGGAAAATTACAACTGATTTGTTTGTCGGAATTTGCTGCTACTAATTCCTGAAAATTTTTGTGCTTTTCAATTACAGGTAACAACAGCGATTTATGCAGCGGATTCATCGATTCTGAGGTGATTGAGGGCGGTGCTAAAAGTGCAACTTCCCAGGCAGGATTTTGCCGCAGTTGTAGTGTTAAATTCATGGCGTAAATTCCCCAGCCGCTGGTGATGCTGAGGGGCCAACTAATGCCGATTCCGGTAATTTGTGGGGGAGTTTCTGGGGGTTGAATTTGAGGCGGAGTTTCTGGGGGTTGAAGCCGAGGCGGAGCCTCTGAATATGCGTTACCAGGCAGAGCCTGGTAACGAGGGAGAGGATGGGAAATTAGCTGTTCTAAGGCTGCTTTTATACGATCGCAAACTCCATCCCAATCACCGGCTTTGTGCTGCCTAAACAGACGCACAGTGGGATACCAAGGGCTATCTTCGCGTTCCAACATCCAGCGCCAATCGGGAACAAAAGACAGCAAAATCCAGACAGGTTTGCCCAAAGCACCGGCCAAGTGCCCGACAGAAGTATCTACGCAAATTACTAAATCGAGTTGCGAAATAATTGCTGCTGTGTCGGCAAAATCGACGCAATGTTCGCTCAAATCTTCAATTTGGTGTTGCTTTAATAAAGTGCGTGAAGCGCTGCTATCCTGTTGGGAATCGCCCGCTGACAAATCTTTCTGAAGACTGTAAAAACTCACTCCCGGAACATCTACAAATTTCACAAAATCGCTCAATTTACACGATCGCTGATGATTGTTGCGGTGCAGCGGGCCGCCCGCCCACACAAGACCTACTTTTAGTTTATTGTTCGGCTCTAGGAAAAATTTAAAATCCTGTGGCGGAGCTAAATAAGGAATATTCGCCGGTATATTTTCCAAAGTCGTTCCCAGAATTCTGGGCAAACTTAGCAGCGGGGATTGCACTTGAAAATCTATCAAATCGCTCGGCCTGACTCCTACTCGATCGACTCCTGCAATTCCTTCAAATAAACGCTTCAGCAAGACATGACAAGCAACAATAACTTTGCCGCCTTTTTGCTTAACTAAAGGCGCGTAACGGATAAACTGTATCGTATCGCCAAAACCTTGTTCCGGGTGCAATAAAATTGTTTTTCCCTGCAAATCCGAGCCGTCCCAAAGCGGTTGCTCAAAAGAGCGCTGATCCAATTCTTCAGTTTGCCAGCGCGATTCGTACTCCGCAAAACCACGCTCAAAATTTCCAGTTAAGAGCAAAGCGAAGGCTAGTCTCAAGCGCCAATTTGGCGAGTTGGGACGTAGTTGAATTGCTTTATTGTAGAAGTCGATCGCCTCTGCGACTTTTCCTTGTTCTTCGAGGGCGGAACCCAAGTATAAGTTAGTTTCAGCCTGGTTGGGATTGATTCTTAGCGATTTTTGGTAATGAGCAATAGCCTCGGCTATTTGCCCGTTTTCCTGTTTGATATCACCTAAACAACTGTGGGCTTCTGCGTGGCTGGGTGAGGCGGCAATTACTTGTTCGTAGCGATCGGCTGCTTCTGCTTTTTTACCTTGTTTTTGTAAAGCATTTGCTATGTGAAATTGTACCTGTGCGGGCGATAAAGAAAATCGAGGCGAAGCTTCGGTATCTCCGTTACCAGGCACAGCTTGGAAACGAGTAGATTGTAGGGGCGGTGCCCCCGTGCCCGCCCTCTCTAGCAAGGCTGTTTTTACGCGATCGCAAACTCCCACCCAATCGCCCGGTGTTTGCTGCCGAAACAGCCGCGCCGTCGGATACCAAGGGCTATCCTCGCGTTCCAACATCCACCGCCAATCCGGCATAAAACACAGCAAAATCCATACCGGTTTACCCAAAGCACCGGCTAAGTGCGCGATAGCAGTATCCACGCAAATTACTAAATCTAGTTGCGATATCACCGCCGCAGTATCGGCCAAATCGTTCAAATTGTCGCTCAAATCTATCACGGGAATTTGAGTTAACAAAGTACGATCGCCAGCCGACATTTCTTTCTGAAGACTGTAAAAAGTTACACCGGGAATATCTAACAATTGCAGGAAATAGCTTAAATCGCTCGATCGCTGAAAATCCTTCAAATGTTCCGCACTTCCCGCCCACGCAATCCCAACTTTAAACTTGCCATCGGAATTTAGAGAGAATTGCCAATTCGGCGGCGCAGCTAAATAAGGAACATTTGCCGGTATATTTTCTAAATTTGTTCCGAGAATATACGGCAAACTCATCAGCGGTGCTTGCAGTTGGAAATCCGGCAATTCATTCATCCGAATCACCACTTGTTCAATCCCCGGAATCTGCTTAAATAAACGCTTCAGTTCTTGATAGCAAGAAAGGATTACTTTGCCACCTTTTTGCTGCACAATTGCCGCGTATCGCACAAATTGAATGGCATCGCCCAAACCTTGTTCGGATCGGAGCAAAATAGTTTGGCCGTTCAAATCTGAACCGTCCCAAACTGGTTGGTCAAAATTCAACCGTGGTAATTTTTTCGCCTGTTCTGTTTGCCAGCGCCACTCGTATTCTGCTAAACCGCGCGACAAGTCCCCAGTCAACAGCAAGACTAAGCTTAAATTGAAGTGAGCCTTAACACAATTTGCATCAATTTCAAGAGCTTTTGTGTAACAAAAAATTGCTCGATTTACGTCTCCTAATTGTTCAACAGCACTGCCTAAATTAGTAATAGCTTCTATATAATTCGGATTCAAAGATATGGCTCGTTCCAAACTAGAAATTGCCTGTTCTATTTTGCCCGCAGCCAAGCATAACGTTCCCAGGTGATAGTGTCCTTTAGGATTGTGCGGTTCTGCTTCAATTGCACGCTCGTAAAGGCGTTCAGCCTCGGCTAGCTGAGATTGTGTTTGCATCGCCGCACCCAAATTTACCAGCGCTGGCGCATAATTGGAATTGACAGAAAGTGCTTGACGAAAACAGGCGATCGCAGTCGGCAACGCGCCCTGCTGCTGGAGTGTCGCGCCGAGATTGTTGAGAGCTTTGACGTAAATCGGATTCAGGGCGATCGCCTTTTGAAAACAAGATACAGCATCCGGTATATTGCCTCGATCTTGCAGCAAAATACCCAAGTTATTGTGCGCTTGAGCGCAGTTCGGATCGATTTCGATCGCGCGCTGATAATAGGCGGCAGCTTCGGCTAAATCGCCTGTTTGGTGCAGCGTCACTGCCAAATTAGTGGCGGCTTCTATCGAATTCGGCTGCAAAACTAAAGCATTTTTAAAATAAGCGATCGCATCGGCAAATCTTCCTTGCGACTTGAGAAAATTTGCCTGATTGAACTGTTTTTGATATAATTGAATATTGGTCTGAGTTTCTATTGGCGATCGAGCTTCTTGATACTGATAAATTCTTTCTCTCAACGCCAAAGCAGCCCGATCTAAAACTCCTTCCCAATCCCCCGCTGTTGACTGGCGAAACAGCCGCGCCGTCGGATACCAAGGACTATCTTCGCGTTGCAACATCCACCGCCAATCCGGCACAAAACACAGCAAAATCCACACGGGTTTGCCCAAAGCACCAGCCAAGTGCGCCACAGAAGTATCTACAGAAATCACTAAATCCAGAGCCGATATTACAGCCGCAGTATAGGCCATATCTTGCAAATTAGAGCTTAAATCTGTTACGGGCATTTGCTCTAACAAAGCGCGATCGTCTGCTGTCATTTCCTTTTGCAAGCTGTAAAATTCTGCTCCCGGAATATCTAACAGTTGGGACAACAAATTTAGCGGTAACGATCGCACTTTATTTTGGGAATGTTGAGAATTTCCAGACCACACAATCCCTATTTTCAAATTAGCAGTTTGGCGAATAGTACATTCCAAACCGGGCGGCGAAGCTAAATAAGGAACATTCGCCGGTATACTTTCTAAAGTTGTTCCCAAAAGGTGCGGCAAACTCATTAGATGCGCGCGAACTTGAAAATTTCGCGCATCCTCTGGATTAACTATTAACTCATCGATTCCCGCAACTTGTGCAAACAAGCGCAGCAACTGCGGCAAACACCAAACAATTACCCTACCGCCTTTTTGTTTAACTAAATCTGCGTAGCGGATAAACTGAATTGCATCGCCTAAACCCTGTTCCGGGCAAAGCAAAATAGTTTTTCCTTGCAAATCTTTGCCGTCCCAAACCGGCTGTTGAAAACTGTAGTCCGGGTACTCTTTTTGTGGAACCAGCAGTCGCCATTCGTACTCGGAAAAACCGCGCTGAAAATCTCCCGCCAGCAGCAAAGCTAAACCTAAATTTAGGTGAGATTCGGGGCTAGCGACATTGAATTTAACTGCTTGGCTGTAGTAGGTGACAGCATCCGCAAATTGTCCGCGATTGTGCAAAGCACTTGCCAAACTGTAGAGGGGATTGATATAACCGGGTTTGAGTTCGATCGCCCGACGGTAAAAATCGATCGCCTCTGCCATGTTTCCCGCTTCCTCAAAAGCTTTGCCCAGATTGTTCAAAGCTTCTGGAAAGTCGGGTTTCAGGCTCAAAGCTTGCTGATAGCAGGCGATCGCATCTTCAATTTTGCCCTGTTTGTGCAGGACAATTCCCAGATTGCAGCGAGCCTGTGCACTGGCTGGCAATTTCTGAATCGCTTGCTGGCAAAAAGCTAGAGCCTCATCTAACTTATCTTGGTGTGACAGCCAACTCCCCAAAGCGAGATCGATTTCTGCCAAATGCGGTTGCAGCGCCAGAGCTCGATCGTAGTATGCGATCGCATCTGGAATTTTGCCCTGTCGGATCGAGGCGTATGCTAAATGCTGCAAAGCCTCCACATCATTGGGAGCGAGCGCGATCGCCCGTTCATAATTGGCGATCGCCCGTTCGTAATTCGCGCTCGCATCCTCCCCTTGTGCCTCCAAAGCAATTCCCAAATTCAAATAAGCCACCGCGCAATTAGGATTGACTTGAATCGCTTGCTCATAGCAGCTTATAGCCTCCGCCACATCCCCTTGCTCTTCCCGCAACAGGCCCAAATTAATCAGCGCTTCCGCGCAATTCGGGTTCAAAGACAGCGCCCGCTGATATTCTGCGATCGCCTCTGCAGTCTCCCCTGCTTCCGCGAGCGCGCTGCCCAAATTGCTCGCAGTTTCCGCCAAATTCCCGTCGATTGCTAGGGCTTGTCGGTAGTGCGCGATCGCCTCTGTTAGCTGGCCGCTTTGCTGTTTAACAACGCCTAAATTGCTGTGCGCCGCTGCGTAATTAGGATCGATCGCGATCGCTCGCTCATAACAAGCGATCGCACCGCCAAAATCGGCTTGCTGCTGCAAATCCACGCCCAACCGAAACTCTGCATCCGCCGAATCCGACGGCACAAATGCTGCGGCAACCGCGCCTAGAGCTTCCGCCACCCGATCGAAAACGTCCTCCCAGTCGCCCCGCTGATGCTGGCGAAACAGCCTTGCGCTTGGATACCAAGGACTATCTTCGCGCTCCAACAGCCACCGCCAATCCGGCGAAAACGCCAGCAAAATCCACACTGGTTTGCCCAAAGCGCCCGCCAAATGGGCGACAGCGGTATCGACACTAATGACTAAATCCAGTTTGGCGATCGCAGCAGCAGTATCGGCAAAATCGCCAAAATGCGGGCTCAAATCTACGATCGACGTTTGATTCAACAGCGCGCGATCGGCCTCGGAAACCTCTTTCTGCAAGCTGTAAAAACTTACCCCCGAAACGTCCAAAAGCGGCAGAAACTGACTTAAACTGCAAGAACGCTGCTTGTTTTTGCGGTGTTTTGGATTCCCCGCCCAGACAATGCCAACTTTCAAAGTGCGATCGGGCCCAAGCGTAAATTCAGCACCCGCAGGCGGAGATAAATAAGCAGTATTTGCTGGTATTGTTTCCAGCTTTGTACCGATAATATAGGGCAAACTCAACATCGGCGCTTGCACGTCAAATTCCGGCAGTTGCTCCCCTTTAACTATTAGCAAATCAATGCCGTCAACCGTTGCAAATAAACGGTGCAATTGCGGGTAACAGCCCACAATGACCCTACCGCCTTTATTTTTGACGATCGCAGCGTAGCGAATAAACTGAAGCGAATCACCTAAACCTTGTTCGGCGTGCAGCAAAATAGTCTTTCCCTGCAAATCAGAACCGTCCCATAGAGGCCGGTATTCTCTCACCGAAACAGTATTATCCGGCCCCGTCAAAAAACAGGAATGACCAGTGTGAAATTCTTTAATTTGCCAGCGCCACTCGTATTCGGCGAGACCATTTTCCAAATCTCCCACCAACAGCCAAGCCAAGGATAAATTCAGGTGAGCGCTAGCGTGATTGGGGTTTAAATGAATCGCTCGTCTGTAGCAGGCGATCGCATCTTCTACCGCGCCTTTTTCCAAAAACGTCCTGCCTAAATTGTTGATAGCTTCCACAAAATCCGGCAGCAATTCTAGAGCTTTGTGATAATACTCCAACGCATCTTCTAAATTGCCCTGTTCTTGCAAAACAGTTGCCAGATTGTTGTAAGCTTCCCAGCTATGCGGATGAATTTCCAGCGCTCGCCGGTACAGATCGATCGCCCTGAAAAGTTCGCCTTTTTCTTGCAGCGCGACAGCTAAATTAATCAGTGCGGGTACGAAATTCGGTTCAGCGACAAGAGCTTGTTCGTAATGTGCGATCGCCTCTTCCACTTGAGCTTGTTCCTCAAAAATCTTTGCCAAGTTGTAAGATGTTTGAGGAATATTGGGATTAAGCGCTAAAGCTTCTCGGTAATGCGACATAGCTGCGTCTAATTCGCCATTTTCTTGCTTGAGAAAACCAAAATTAATCCGCGCTTGAACGCAATTTGGGTCAAGAGATATAATCTGTTCGTAAATGGCGATCGCCTCTTCCCTATCGCCTGTTTCCATTAAATGCTCTGCTTGCCGCAATAAATCCTCTAAAACAACTAAATTCTCCCCGCCGTTTCCGATCGCAACCGATGTCTCAATCCCCTGCGATTGCTTAGCGGCAGAGCCTTCTGCTAACCCTTCGCTCGCAATCACAAATATTTGTTTACTCTCTTGAATCCCGCTTCCACCTGTCATTGTGAGAGCCACATAATCGAGGGAAGCCGTATGATTAGCAGTCATTGCAAGTGAAACGAAGTCAAGCGAATCTTTGGCAGACTCCTCCGAATAACTAGCAGTATTTGCGATCGCAAATAAACTCAAAGCCGCCTGCACTTCCTCAAACAATTCTTGCCAACTTTCCGGCTGACTTTGACGGAAAAGCCTCGCAGTTGGATACCAAGGATTATCTTCACGATCCAGCAGCCAACGCCAGTCAGGAGCAAAAGAAAGCAGCACCCAAACCGGTTTTCCTAAAGCACCGGCTAAGTGCGCCACAGCCGTATCGACAGTAATGACTAAATCCAGTTGAGATATAGCCGAAGCGGTATCAGCAAAGTCGTTCAAATGCGGAGTTAAATCCGGCACTAAGTGCTGGTTCAACAAAGTGCGATCGCTCTCGGACAAGTTTTTTTGTAAACTATAAAAAGCGATTCCCGGAACATCCAAAAATCGAATAAAATCGCTCAAGCTGCAAGAACGCTGATTGTCTTTCCGGCGCTTCGGGCTCCCCGCCCAAACAATCCCTACCTTCAATTTTGCATCAGAAGAAAGCGCAAACTTGCACTCAGCAGGCGGAGCTAAATAAGGAACATTTGCTGGTATTGTTTCCAGAGTTGTCCCCACAATTCGCGGCAAACTCATCAGCGGCGCGTGAACATCAAATTCTGGCAAACCTTCTAAACTAACTGATAAATATTCAATACCAGCAACTGTCGCAAACAACCGCATCAGTTCTGGATAGCAAGCCACCATAACTTTAGCCCCTCGGCTGCGAAGAATCGGGGCGTAGCGAATAAACTGAATCGAATCGCCGAAGCCTTGCTCGACGTGGAGTAAAATAGTTTTCCCCTGCAAATCCGAACCATCCCAAATCGGCTGTCTAAATTGCCTCGGTTGTAGTTGCGGAGTGCGCCACCGCCACTCGTATTCAGCAAAACCGCGCTGAAAATCTCCGAACAATAGCAAAGTTAAGGCGAATTCCAGGTGGGCGGTGGCGTTGTCTGGCTGCAATTCCAAGGCTCGACTGTGACAATAAAAAGCCTCTTGAAATTCTCCTAAATCGACCAAAGCGTGTCCGAGATTGTTAATAGCCTCCACGAAATCGGGCTTTAAGTTTAATGCTTGTCTGTAGTAGGATATTGCGGCTTTTACATTGCCTTGTTCGTGGTAAAATGCTCCTACATTGTTGTGAGCTTCGGGGTTGTTGGGGTCGAGTCTTACAGATTGCTGGTAGCAGTTGAAAGCTTCGGCTAATTTACCTTGCTGCTGCAAAACTGTTCCCAATCCCATCAGGGAATATGTCAAATTGGGATTTATTTTTAAAGCGTGGAGGTAATAAGCTATCGCCTCGTTTAATTGATTTTTTTCTTTATATAAATGTCCTAAATTGTGGGCTGTTTCCGGCAGGTTGGGGTCGAGTTGCAGCGCGGTTTGGTAATATAAAATTGCCGAGTCTATTTCGCATAATTGCTGTTTTGCCCAGCCCAAATTATTGTAAGCGAGTGCGGAATTGGGCTGGATTTTGATGACTTGTTCGTAACTGGCGATCGCCCTTTGATACTCGCCTACATCCAGTAAAAGATTAGCTTTATTTAAATGTGCTTCTACAAAATTGGGGTTTTGGGCGATCGCCTTTTCGTAAAAGTCGATCGCCTCTGCAATTTTTCCCTGCTGTCTCGCCGCTATTCCCAACAAACACAGCACGTTTGCTGATTCCGGCTGTACTTCTATGATTTGCCGGTACAAATTCTCAGCTTCTAACAAACGTCCCGCTTGGTGATGTTCCCAAGCTAATTTCAAGCAGTCTTCTGCACCCAATTTGCCAGCAGATTTTCGCGATTTTTTTTGATAAGCCATAGTTGTCTTGGTTGTTTGGGAGTTCGCTAACTTGTAATTGCCAACTTGTTCTAATTTGTTAACTCTTCCTTCCTTCTTCCGACGGACATCCGTTACATCCGTTACATCCGTTACATAATCGGTTGCCGAACTTCCTTCTATCCGTTACATCCGTTACATCCGTTACATAATCCGTTGCCGAACTTCCCCTTCTACCCCAACAAACAAGCGGCGGGAAAAATCAGATATTCTAAGAAAAACAACTTCCAGATAAACTGATAAAATGCCGCAATTTCTATTTTATCGTCCAAATCAACTTTCACGCTCCAAAACCACATCAAACCCAAAGCCGCCAAATGAGAAACTGCCAGAAACACTAAATTAACATTAGACAATACGATCGCTCCCGCCAAAGTCGCGCCCAAATAACAAACCGTCAACACCCAGCGAGATAAATTAAAGACGGCCGGCTTGCCCAGCTCAATCGTAAACGTAGTAATATTATATTGCTTGTCCCCTTCCATGTCGGGGATATCTTTAAAAATGGCGATCGCAAACGTAAACACCACAACAAAAACCGTCAGCACCCAAACTTCCGCAGGAATCTCAAAAGACATACTCTCCCAACTCCAGCCAGAAAAAGCGCTTTTCGCCATTCCCAAACCCAACACCCAATTAAAGTGCAAAAATAACCCTAAATTTACGATCGCGCCCCGCACAGTAAAAATGCACAGCGCCGCCCACAAAGGAAAGCGTTTCAGCCGAATTGGCGGCAGAGAATAAGCAGTCCCGATCGCCAAACTAACGCCAACGGTAGCCAGCAAAAACGGGCCTTGCAAAACAGCAGTCAAAATTGCTATAATTCCCGTGGCAATTACAATTAATTCCCCGGTTTTCCGAGAAAACACTCCCGATGCGATCGGCAAATACGGCTTATTAATTTTATCAATTTCAACATCTTCTAACTGGTTCAATCCCACAATATAAATATTGCCGCAAATGCAAGCCAACCAGGCACAAGCTAGGGCTCCAAATACAGGATTCACAAACAGCCGCGCACTTTGGGCGATCGCGTACAAAGCCAATACACTCAAGCTAGTACCCACAATTGTGTGCGGCCGAGAAAACTCCCAAAATGCCCTCACCCAGCTTTGCGGAGCCGAGCCATTTTTATCAATCCAAGACTTGCCCATCGAATCATTGCCCATAAATCTCACACCCGCACCAAACAAATAATATTCTGTAGGGTGTGCAATGCACACCTTACTCATCAACTCAAGACTCAAAAGTTCTCTGATATATGCCTGTTATTTTACAGCACAAATCAGCCCAAAACGAATCAACCCGCTCTGATATCCACGGCTCATCAATCCGAGAGCAAGTGCAGCTTGAATAGTAGTCCAACCGCTCGTTAGCAAACCCCAAATCGCGCTCGGAGTCAAAGCAGAATCGATTACCACATCCCAAAAAGGAGCAACAGCTTTTGACCAATCAGCGCTGCGAATACTTGTCAAAGGCAAACTGCGAACAATTTCCTCATATTCCGGCAAAGAAATCACATAAGGCAAAGCATAAACTCGGTAAATTTCTGCCAATTCCTTTCTCTCTTCATCAGTTAATTCTCCCGCCGTTTCTCCCACCGGGCGGTGACACCAAGTAGCCAAAATCAAAGTTCCTCCCGGCTTGAGTACGCGGCAGCATTCCTGCAAAAACTTAATTTTGTCGGGCATATGTTCGCCACTTTCGAGCGACCAAACCAAGTCGAAGGACTCATCAGGAAAAGGCATATTCAAAGCATCTGCAACCAAAAAATTCACATTGCTTTGAGCATCGGCAATTTTAGCGCGTTCAGTCGCTCTGTTTGCCTGTACCGGACTCAGAGTAATCCCGGTAGCTGTAACGACGCTAGCGCCCGTTTTATTTTGTTCGGCAGATCTGCTAAAATCACGATCGCTCCTGCCATCCAACTTTAAATTATTTTCCGCGATCGAACTAAACTTTTGAGTCAAATACAGCGTGCTCCCGCCGATGCCGCAACCGACATCGAGAATGCGGTAAGATTCACAGAGTGCCTTCTCTGACGGTACTCCAGCCCAAGCCAGCAGTTCTTCTATCAAATCTATCTGAGCCTGTCGGCGCTCTTTTTTCAAATTGCCATCCGGGCCGTAGTAACCGTGGTGCATATGTTCGCCCCACACCTGCTCCCACAGACCGCTAGAAGCGTCGTAAAGTTGCTGAATTTGCTGGTAAAGTGTTGATGTCATCGCCGGATCGCAAGTTATTAAAGGAATTCTACCGTTATTTTCCCGATGTTGTCATAGAATTTGGCTATTGAGTTCGATCGGTCTCCGGCCTTCACCAGATAGAGATGTCCTGATTTCAAGCCCGACGCTCTATTTGTGGGTTCCCTCTCAAACCTCAAATCTCAAATCGATTTGTGGGTTTCCTCTCAAACCTCAAATCCAAAATCGATTTGTGGGTTCCCTCTCAAATCTAAAATCTCCAATCTAAAACCTAAAATCGAATGACTGTCTCGCGAACCATTGCTTTGGGCTTTCTCGCTGTCATCCTCATAGGTGCTCTATTACTGATGATGCCCTTTTCCACAATTGATGGAACTTGGAGCGATCCAATAACAGCACTGTTTACCTCTACTTCCTCTGTCTGCGTCACGGGCTTGTCGGTTGTAGATGTCGGAAAATATTACTCTTTTTGGGGGCAACTGTGCCTAGTTTTACTGGTGCAAATAGGAGGGTTGGGCTACATGACAGCCACGACTTTCTTGCTGCTGTTATTGGGCCGCCGCTTTGGCTTGAAAGACAAAGTTGCCCTGCAACAATCTCTCGACAAATCCGGGCTAGCCGGCGTCGTACAACTCGTGCAGTCAATTCTAGCAACAACGCTTTTGTTTGAATTAACAGGAGTGTTTTTGCTGATGACGGTTTTCGTCCCCCAATACGGATTTAAAGAGGGTGTGTGGTCTGCTATATTTCACAGCGTTAATTCCTTTAACAACGCGGGTTTTAGCATCTATTCAGATAATTTGATCGGCTACATCAGTTCGCCTATGGTTAACTTCACCGTCACTGGTTTAATCATATTTGGGGGAATCGGCTATCAAGTAATTATGGAAATGTACCTGTGGCTGCGCGATCGCTTCAACAAAAGCCCTATCTGCACAGTTTTTTCCCTGAACTTCAAAGTTGTTACCACTACAACGGCTGTCCTTTTAATTTTAGGAACGCTAGCCTTTTTGGTGCTGGAATACGACAACCCAGACACTTTCGGCGCTCTAAATTTTCCTCAAAAGCTGATGGCAGCTTGGTTTCAATCTGTTACTCCCCGCACGGCCGGGTTCAATACAATTAGCATTGGCCAAATGACCGAAGCCTCGCTATTTCTGACCATCGCGCTGATGTTTATCGGCGCCAGTCCTGGCAGCACCGGCGGCGGAATCAAAACCACAACTTTTAGGATATTGTTTTGCTGTACCACAGCAGTTGTCGAAGGCCAGGAAGATGTGGAGTGCTATCAGCGTCAGATCCCGCCACCAATGATTCTGAAAACCATTAGCGTAGTCTTCGGTTCCCTGTTGGTCGCGTTCACATCTGCAATTTTAATCGAGCTGACCAATCCCCAAGTAGAATTTATCGCAGCGCTGTATGAAGCAGTTTCAGCTTTTGCTACGGTCGGTCTTTCCACTGGGATTACACCCACGCTTTCAGCGATCGGTAAGTTGATTTTGATTGCTACAATGTACATAGGTCGGGTTGGGATACTGCTGCTGGTGAGTGCTGCCTTCGGCGACCCAAAACCCAGGTCTTTTAAGTATGCTGAGGAAAGTTTGTTAGTGGGATAAAAAAATCCTGTCTCGTTGCTGATAATCTAAACAATGGGTGACAACCCAAATCAACTTTTACTACTTACCCAAAAATCAAAAGGAGGCGGCGCTGTCTCTGTTCAAATTTAAACAGCAAGACGCTCAGCGCTGGAAATTTAGTGAACCTGTCATCTTTGAATTTTTTTCGCACTTTGCGCGCCGACAACAAGCAGTTTGCCGTTATTGGTTTGGGACGCTTCGGCAAAGCTGTGTGTTCGACTCTGCACGGCTTGGGTTACGAAGTCTTGGGAGTTGACACCGATGAAAAAAAAGTAACTCAAGCTTTGACCGATCGTATTGCTGCTCACGTTGTGCAGTTAGATTCTACTGAGCCTAGCGCTCTTGCTGAAGCCGGCATATTTGAATTTGAAACAGTGATTGTTGCGATCGGCAATTACCTAGCAGAAAGCATTACCACCACCCTTAATCTTAAGGAAGGGGGGGTACGTCACGTAATAGCCAAAGCTTCTTCGGAAACTCACTTAAAACTGTTGAAAAAAGTCGGCGCAGATCATGTAGTTTTTCCAGAACGAGAAATGGGCTGCTCTTTGGCCCGCCTTCTTACAAAACCCAGCATTTTAGAACGCTTTGACCTCGACCCAGATCACAGCATCGTTGAGTTGCTCGTTCCTGAAAAGTTTGACGGTAAAACCATCTCCGAATTGGAGCTCCGGCGCAAGTATGGTTTGAACTTGCTAGCAGTCGGGCGCGCCGACAAGTTCGAGATTAATCCGGAGCCAACCGAACGCTTGAGAAAGGGCGACGCGATGGTAGTAATTGGTTCTAATAAAGATATCAATCGCTTGCCAATTTAACAGATCGCCATTTTACGCACATATAGCAACAGTCCTGGACTCAGAAACCCGGTTTCTTGGGTTCCGAGTGTCTAAGTCCTAAGCAATTCTTGCGGGATGTTTGAAAATTTTAGCCCCCCACAAACCCGGTTTATCTTAGATAAACCGGGTTTCTCTGTCGATCTTGATATTCTAATTTTTAACCGAAATATGTAAATTGAATTTCACCAGTTCTGGGGTTGGTTCCGTCTTTGCGACCCCCTCGGAGAACCTAGCCAGACAAATCGCGAAAAATTTTAACAAAGTAGCAGCACCCGATCGCGCTCCCGCAAATCATAGGAGCGCTAGCCCTGAAAATTCAGCCGACTTTCAAGATTTTTTGCAAATAAGCTTTGCCAAAAACCACCACCGCCAAGACTAGAGCGAGTTCAACAGGCCAAGGACACGCCGCCACAAACCAAATTAACGAACAAACTCCAATAATTGCAGCTATCGGAGCCGGAATTCCGTCTAGCGTTCTGTTGTCAGTCCCGGCAGTCACCCACCAAGCAACCAAGCAGACCGTCAAAGGAATCAAGCAACTTGTGATCATGATTTTTACCCCATCAATGTTTTTTACATATGGCATCTGAGCATATTGTTACAATACATCAAAGATTCAGAAATGCACCATCAATTGCGATAAAATTTAAGGTTAGGTAATTCATACTATGGGGTGATATATTTTGGAATTTTTAGCTTAGCCTCTCTCACAAGGCAGAAGGAGGTTGGCATCAGGCAGGATTGTGGAATTTTTATTTCTGCTGAGGTGCTTTTACTTTCTACCTTGAGATGAATTGCAATGCGGCCATCTCTGCAAGTTATACTCAGGATTGCAGTCAGTTACTGTAGAGCGTGAATCAATGCTGGGCAAATTTTTTCGCAAGCCAGAATTAGAAAACAGCGATCGCGTCCCGCCGGGTCAATACCTCGCCAACGGGTTTCCCGTGCTGACCTACGGCGATACACCCTCTGTCAGCATTGAGAGTTGGGAATTTAAAGTCTGGGGATTGGCAAAACCAAAAACCTTCACTTGGTCGGACTTCCAGGCCATGCCCCAAAGTAACTTTACTGCGGATTTTCACTGCGTCACCCGGTGGTCAAAACTCGACGTGCAGTGGACGGGAGTCAAAGTCACAGATTTTATGAACTATATAGAAGTCGATCCGAAAGCTATGCACGTCTTGGAACACTGCTACGGCGGCTACACGACTAACATTGCGATCGCCGACTTCCTCCGAGAAGAAAACTTTTTCGCCCACACCGTCTTCGGCGAACCTCTATCCGCAGACCACGGCGGCCCAATGCGGCTGGTAGTTCCCCACTTGTACGCTTGGAAAAGCGCTAAATGGATTAACGGCCTGGAGTTTACAGAAACCGAAGAACTCGGTTTTTGGGAACGCAACGGCTACCATCGGCGGGGCGAACCTTGGGCCGAGGAACGCTACAGCGGTCTGTTTTGATGCGGGCGATCGGGAGCAAAGACGGGGCCAGACCTTCTCTATACAATCTTGGTTGAGGGGCAATCCGGTCTTTTACCGCTTCAATCGGCAGAAATTGCATCTGGTCGATCGCATCTTTGGGATATCTCACGCCACGGGATCTATTTAACTCAACCAAAATACGTAGAGCCAACGATCGCATTTCGTACGTAATTTACCCGATAGATAAACTACTTTAACTCCCCTACACAAGCCCCAAAAAACAAATATTCCCAGTTTCAGGTTAATAGAAAACTTCTGTAACAGTCCGTACCCACGAATATTACCGTATTTATACTTAAGTGTTTGCTGTTGAGGATTGAGACTTGACAATATAATAAAAAATTAGCCTAATCCCGATCCAAATCACTTGGGTTGACCCGCGCTCCCATGCCCGCTACGGAAAGGTTTCAAGCCACAATATTTATAATTATTTAGTGGGTATTATTAGGAGGCGATCGCCCGCGGGCCGATGCGATCGACAGCATTTATGAAGGATATGTAAAGGCTTGATAAAGAATATGTCAAACTTTACCTAAAGTGCCCCAAATACAAACAAAGTATCGCATAATGAAATTATTAAGACGATCGCACAAAAGGAACAGGTTTATGAATACCAAACTCTTATCCGCCCTAACAGCTACCGCCGCCGCCACAGCTCTGTTTGGCGCCGGAGCTCCAGCTCAGGCCTTCTCCTTTGGTACCAACGGCATCACATTCAGCCAAGATACAAGCGTCAAGTTTAACTTCAAAGAGTCTCACGGTGGGTATACCTCCTCTTTGGGCATCTACACCGTGAAGGACTCGGCTGCCACTCTAGTTAGCACCCTGTTTTCGGAAACTAAATCCTCAGACAACACCTGGGAGAACGAATGGAAAGGAACTCTGGGTAATACAGTCTTGGGTTCGGGCTCGGCAGTATTCACATTCCTGGCAAATCAAATTTATACTTTGGGACTCAACAGTGGCGGCAACGGCAGTGTCTACTCGACCTCAGCCTTGAACAGCGGCAGCCAGCAAGCGGTGTTTGGCGCGCAATCGCAACTGTGGAACGCGCTCGACAAAGAAACCACGAACGTCTTCCAAGCTGCGGGACAATTCACAAACGGAACAGGTTCTCTGTTTAACGGAGGCACGTTAATTGGCTTCGACGATCGCGGTGGCGGAAACGACACAGACTTCCAAGATTTCACAGTCAGCGCAGAAGCAGTTCCAGAACCCATGACAATGACTGGTTTGGCTCTCGGTTTGGGTGGTTTGGTTGCAGCGCGCCGCCGCCGCGCTAGCAAGACGACTTCATGATTTTTTCAACCGGAACAATATCCTCAATGACGCTTGACAAAATAAAATTCAATTAGGAGGCGCGCTAATGAGAAATCGGCTCGCCTTTTGCTTGATTTGAAAAGTCAGAAGGGAGAATTCATATCAATTCTGGTTGCACTCCTCCGGAATTGTTGAGTGTTGAGTGTTGACTGTTGACTGTTGACTGTTGAAGGAGGGGTCGCCAAACTGAATGATGGTTGAGTGCTGGATGTTGACTCGATTTTACGCCCGACTGTCGAAGCGCGGATTTGATATCAGAGGAAAGTTCGGCCACGCCCAGTATACGGGATTTAACGGAGTTAACGGATGGGTGTTGAGGGAAGAAGTCAAGCGTGAAGCAAGAGGATTTTTCCAACTCTCCCACTCTCCCACTCTCTCCCTCTCCCCACTCAAAATTCAAAACTCCCTCACGGTAAATTGTTCGATCGTACAAAGTCACCAGTACCGGTTGAGGAATTTTAATGTCCGCCCGGATGCACGCTACTTTAATCGCCACCACAGCCCTGGTGTTTGTCCGTCGCACCTGTGCTTGTTCGCGCCGCGTCCAATAGCGGACAATAAGATGCAAAGAACCATCGTTAAAGCCTGAAGTATCAACATCATAGGCTAAATTTAAAGGCAAGTTAGTTCGCCTGTGGGGCAGGCCTATTAGTAAGCTGTTGTGCATTTAAATTGTATATTGAGGGCGTGATCTCCTGCCCAAACCCTACTCCCCACACAAGTAAAGATTTATTTGACTATGCAATTTAAATGCGGATTAGCTTACCCGCACTGAATTGGCAAATACGATCGCCTTCGGCACGATAACTCGCTCTCCCCGATCGCTAATAATTTGAGTTGAACGCAGCAAAATCTTTTCAACACGACCTTCAAAGCCTTCTACAATTATCCGATCGCCCAATTGAAACGGTTCGTGCAACAGCAACAATATTTCCGCTAAAAAGTATTTGAAGATGTCTGGGAACGCGAAACTAATCCCTACTGAACCAAGTCCTAACCAACTGATGAGATCTGCAGGCTGCCAAGCTGGGAACGCAATCACGCACGCGCTCAAACTGCCAGCAGCCCAAGTGAGAGTGTCAATCGATTTTCGATTTTCGATTGAAGCCTTGACCCCACGGATAAATTCGGGGGCTTGTATCCTGGATGCTTTCGGTCAAATAATTAAAAAATGCCACGCTAACACAAAAGATTGAGATCCATCGGCCGACAGGAATGTTTGACTCTCACTGTGCGGGTGACTCCCTCGACTCGTTCGCTAATCATTAAAACACAATCAAAATTTAAGATTAGCAGCGCCGACCCCGATCGAGTAAAATCACAGCACTTGCCCGCCGATGACTTAATCTGCTAAAACTAACAAAGTTTGATGATTTCTGAGAAATAACATACATGGTTGCTACATCCGTCAAGATTAAACACGAAGTCAAAGACTTGTCCCTCGCCCCCTTGGGAAAGCAACGCATCGAGTGGGCCGGCCGGGAAATGCCCGTTTTGCGGCAAATTCAAGAACGCTTCGCTAAAGAAAAGCCTTTCGCTGGCATTCGCTTGGCTGCTTGCTGCCACGTAACCACAGAAACCGCTCATTTGGCAATCGCCATCAAACTCGGCGGTGGCGACGCCGTACTGATCGCCAGCAACCCCTTGAGCACTCAAGATGACGTAGCGGCTTGCTTAGTTGAAGACTACGGCATTTCCGTCTTCGCCCTCAAAGGAGAAGACGCGGCTACCTACGAACGTCACGTCTACACAGCCCTAGACCACCGCCCCAATATTATCATCGACGACGGCAGCGACGTGGTAGCGGCACTAATCCAGCACCGCCCGAACCAAATTTCCGACTTAATCGGAACTACCGAAGAAACTACCACAGGCATCGTGCGCCTGCGGGCAATGTTGAAAGACGGTGTGCTGACTTTCCCCGCAATGAACGTCAACGACGCCGACACCAAGCACTTCTTTGACAACCGCTACGGTACCGGTCAATCTACCCTAGACGGCATTATCCGCGCTACCAATATTTTGTTAGCCGGTAAAAATATTGTGGTTGCAGGTTACGGTTGGTGCGGCAAAGGCACGGCACTGCGCGCCCGTGGTATGGGTGCTAACGTAATTGTCACCGAAATCGATCCGATTCGGGCGATCGAAGCAGTGATGGACGGTTTCCGCGTCATGCCGATGGACGAAGCAGCAACAGTAGGAGATATATTCATTACCGTTACCGGCAACAAACACGTCATTCGTGCCGAACATTTCGACACAATGAAAGACGGCGCAATTGTTTGCAATTCCGGTCACTTCGACATTGAAATTGACCTCAAATCCCTCGGCGCAAAAAGCACCGATGTGAAAACAGTCCGGTCTTTCACTCAAGAATATCACCTCAATAATGGCAAGTCGATTATTGTGTTGGGCGAAGGCCGTTTGATCAACTTGGCAGCAGCCGAAGGACACCCCAGCGCCGTGATGGATATGAGCTTTGCTAACCAAGCTTTAGCCTGCGAATATCTAGTTACGAACAAAGGCAAACTAGAGCCTGGTATTCACTCAATTCCAGTGGAAGTTGACAAAGAAATTGCCCGTCTCAAATTGGAAGCAATGGGTATTCACATTGATACCTTGACAGCCGAACAAATTGAGTACACAAACTCTTGGACTTCGGGCACTTAATCATCGTTTATGGTTCCCAGGCTGTGCCGGGGAATGAATACAAGGAGGCTCTGCCTCCCTCATGGGGAGTCGAGGCAGAGCCTCGCTTATATGCGTTCCCCGGCTGTGTCTGGGAACGATCAAAAATGAGCAAAATACAAAGTACCTATTACCAATTATTAAATCAAAATGGTTGAATGGATCACTAACACAATGCAGTCGATGGGCTATCTCGGAATTGGCCTGTTGATGTTTTTAGAAAATCTTTTCCCCCCCATACCCTCAGAATTGATTATGCCGCTGGCAGGATTCACGGCCTCAAAGGGTGATGATATGGAGTTAGCGCCGGCGATCGCAGCAGGAGTAATCGGTACAATTCTGGGGGCGTTTCCCTGGTACTATGCGGGTAAATTATTGAGCGAAGAACGCTTGAGGAATTTAGCCGACAAATACGGCAAGTGGATCACAGTATCGGGTGCCGATATTGACAAAGCAAATAGATGGTTTAACAGACACGGCAACAAAGCCGTGTTTTTGTGTCGCCTCGTACCGGGAGTTCGCACCCTAATTTCCCTGCCCGCTGGCATCAATAATATGCCTTTAATTCCTTTTTTACTATACTCAACCGGCGGCACTCTTTTATGGGTAAGTTTCCTGACTTTTGCCGGATATAAACTAGGGGAAAATTATACACTTGTAGAGGAATATCTGGGCCCGGTTGCCAAAATAGTTGTGGTGATTATAGTCATCTGGTGTATTTTGTGGATTGTGAAGAAGAATATGCAGAAGGAAAAATATCGCAAATAAAGGCAAAAGTTGTGAAAATAATCGGCGTTTATTTGCGTTCATCGCCGGCTACAATCACCATTTTGACCCCACCCAAAAACGCATACAACTTTCCGACAAAAGTCGCGAGGCGTTCAAAATTTTAGACTAAGGTTCAACCTCCCAGATTCATGTGTGGAGTAAATCTAAAAATCTAAAATCTAAAATCTAAAATCCACTGACTTGTTTCCAGCATCTTCTCAACCGTAGCGCTGAAAGATAGAGAGGGAGATTTGAGAGAAACTTCTGCTATCTTTGCTACTTTTTTAAATTGAGGTTGAAATTGGCGATCGCCCAAAAGTCAAAGTGACGGGCAGCCTATCGCCCAAAAATCCCACTTAAATTTATACAAATATTTAGGATTGGTGGAGGTTTAGGCAGATAATCGTGGCAAAATAGGGAACATTCCTATCCGCGCTGTTAAGATATGTACGAAAAGATTGTAGCCCCGACAACAGGTTCTAAAATTACTTTCAAAGACGGTTTGCCGATCGTCCCCAATGACCCAATTATTCCCTTCATTCGCGGCGACGGTACGGGCGTTGACTTGTGGCCTGCATCCCAGAAAGTCATGGATGCTGCGGTAGAAAAGGCTTACGGTGGCGATCGAAAAATCAACTGGTTTAAAATCTATGTAGGCGACGAAGCCTGCGATGTCTACGGTACTTACCAATATCTGCCCCAGGATTCCTTAGACGCCATCAAAGAATACGGAGTCGCCATCAAAGGGCCGCTGACAACCCCAATCGGGGGCGGCATTCGATCGCTAAACGTAGCTTTGCGGCAAATCTTTGACCTTTACGCTTGCGTGCGGCCCTGCAAATATTATGCTGGAACACCATCGCTACACAAAACTCCTGAACTCCTAGATGTAATTATTTACCGGGAAAATACAGAAGATATTTACCTCGGAATTGAATGGGCAAAAGGCAGCGAAATCGGCAAGAAATTGATTGAATATCTCAATAATGAGTTAATTCCAGCAACACCAGAACATGGCAAGAAACAAATTCGCCTCGATTCTGGAATCGGAATTAAACCCATTAGCAAAACAGGTTCTCAGCGTTTAGTACGGCGCGCCATTACCCACGCTTTACGGTTGCCAAAAGATAAGCAGCAAGTGACTTTGGTGCACAAAGGCAACATCATGAAATATACCGAAGGAGCTTTCCGAGATTGGGGTTATGAATTAGCAACCACCGAATTTCGCGAACAGTGCGTAACGGAAAGAGAGTCTTGGATTCTGGGCAACAAAGAAAAAAATCCCGACATTAGCTTAGAAGATAATGCTCGCCAAATAGACCCAGGATACGATGCTTTGACCCCAGAAAAACAAGCCAAAATTCGTCAAGAAGTAGCCGACGTTCTGTTTGCAATTTGGGACAGTCACGGCAGCGGCCAGTGGAAAGAAAAAATCATGGTCAACGACCGAATTGCTGACAGTATTTTCCAACAAATTCAAACCCGACCGGCCGAGTATTCGATTTTGGCGACAATGAATCTGAACGGGGATTATTTGTCCGATGCGGCCGCCGCCATTGTGGGTGGATTGGGTATGGGCCCTGGTGCGAATATTGGTGATGAATGTGCAGTTTTTGAGGCGACTCACGGCACTGCACCTAAACACGCTGGTTTGGATAAAGTCAATCCCGGTTCCCTGATTTTGTCCGGGGTGATGATGTTAGAATACATGGGATGGCAGGAAGCAGCAGACTTGATTAAGAAGGGTTTGGGAGCGGCAATTTCTAACGGTGAAGTTACTTATGATTTGGCGAGGTTGATGGAGCCGCCGGTGCCTGAGTTGAAGTGTTCGGAGTTTGCTGAGGCGATTATTAAGCATTTCGCCGATTGAGTTTGAGGGCTTTTTTTGAACGGGCTAGAAGCCCGTTCCACAAAAGTCAATTTGCTTGTGGGGTGGGCTTCTAGCCCGCCCGCTGTGGATTGAGAACGGGCTAGAAGCCCGTTCCACAACCAGTAAACTTGCTTTGTGGGGAGTAGGGGTTGGGCTTCTAGCCCGCCCGCTGTGGATTGAGAACGGGCTAGAAGCCCGTTCCACAAACAGTAAACTTGCTTTGTGGGGTGGGCGGGACGCCCTCCCGAAAATACAATTTAGATGCGGGGTTTATAATGATGGAACAGCCATTCCGCGCTCAACGGCGGGACGCTTCTGCAAAGTTTCTACCCAACGTTTGAGGTGGGGGTGGTTGTCGAGGGTTAATCCTTGAAATTCGTAAATGGCAACCCAGGGATAGGTAGCAATGTCGGCGATCGAATAGTCGCCGCAGATGTATTCATATTTTGCTAGTTGAGTGTCTAATACTCCGTAGAGGCGCAAGGTTTCTTTTTCGTAGCGCCCAATCGCATAGGGAATTTGTTCGGGTGCAAAGCGTTTGAAGTGGTTTAGCTGACCAAACATCGGGCCGACGCTGGCCATTTGAAACATCAGCCATTCCATAACTTGAAAGTATTTGTGTTTGTCTGTGGGCAGGAATCTGCCGCTTTTTTCGGCAAGATAGATCAGAATAGCGCCGGACTCGAAGACGGTGATGCCGTTATCTCGATCGACTATCGCCGGAATTTTGCTGTTGGGGTTGATGGCGATGAATTCTGGGCTAAATTGGTCGTTTTTTGTGATGTTGATGACGTGCACGTTGTAGGGTAAACCTATTTCTTCGAGCATGATCGAGACTTTGCGACCGTTGGGGGTGGTAAAAGTGTAGAGGTCAATCATAGTTGTGATGTTAAGTTGAAAGTTGGCAAGGCAGGAAATAACCCGATATACTATCACAATTTGGATGAGAATTGCGGATTTTTGATATATTGTGTTAAAATTATATTCTAATAATAGAAGAATAACGATCGCTCGAAATGGACATTCTGGAAATTCTCAAAAACGATTATCAAAGATTTCCCGATAATCAGACTTACAGCATCTATGCAAAAGATGTTTATTTTGAAGAT
The DNA here is from genome assembly GCF_036702475.1 of Microcoleus sp. D2_18a_B4. Lineage (NCBI taxonomy): Bacteria > Bacillati > Cyanobacteriota > Cyanophyceae > Oscillatoriales > Microcoleaceae > Microcoleus > Microcoleus sp. D2_18a_B4. The sequence goes on along the minus strand of NZ_JAUBTL010000034.1, from coordinate 42,642 downwards.
CCGGTGAATCGATTTACCGGAGTCGATCGCTACCGCAAAATGATCGGGTTTATGGGGACTTTTTTTCAGGATGTAAATCTGGATTTGCACGGGATTTCGCAGTCGGGAGATACTATAGACACTCGCTGGACTCTGAGCTGGATCGCACCGCTACCTTGGAAACCGAAAATGGCGATCGCCGGTAGGAGCGAACTGAAAGTCAACACCGACGGTTTAATTGTTTCTCACATCGATTACTGGGACTGTTCGCGGTTGGATGTGCTCAAACAGCTTGTATTTCTTCGGAAAACTAATGTGTGAGAATTTGGCTTAGGTTTTTTAGCAATAAAAAATAGTGTTTCAAGAGCGAGATCCCTTTTTTAACCGCAGATGTTAGCAGATAAACACAGATGAACGCTGATGGATTTTTATTTGTTGCAATTGATATCTGAGATAAAGAATTTTAACTGATCTTGACATGGCAGCAATTTCGTGTGTCGCCGGAAATGCGCGGTGTTCAGCGGTGGGCGATCGCCAAAATTAAGCGCCCACTAAATTAATCTCTGTTACAGAACGTTACAATGAAGAAGTAAAGAAGTTTCAGGCGAGCTAAACAATCAATGCGCTTAATATTAATGACTGGAAAAGGCGGCGTCGGCAAAACCTCCGTAGCCGCTGCGACTGGGCTGCGGTGTGCCGAATTGGGATACAAAACCCTAGTGCTGAGCACAGATCCCGCTCACTCCTTAGCCGACAGCTTCGACATGGAACTCGGACACGATTCGCGGCTGGTGAAACCGAATTTGTGGGGAGCAGAATTAGACGCTCTCAGGGAATTAGAAGGCAATTGGGGAGCAGTTAAGCGCTACATTACTCAAGTCTTGCGAGCGCAGGGACTCGAAGGAGTGCAAGCTGAAGAATTAGCCATCTTGCCAGGAATGGATGAAATCTTCGGTTTAGTACGAATGAAGCGGCATTACGACGAAGGCGAATTTGATGTTTTAATTATCGATTCTGCTCCGACTGGCACAGCATTGAGACTGCTAAGTTTGCCAGAAGTTGGCGGCTGGTACATGAGAAAATTTTACAAGCCGCTGCAAGGCATATCAGCCGCCCTTAGACCTTTAGTTGAACCTATTTTTAGACCAATTGCGGGTTTTTCTTTACCAGACAAAGAGGTGATGGATGCACCTTACGAATTTTACGAACAAATCGAAGCTTTGGAAAAGGTTTTAACTGACAATACTGTGACTTCGGTAAGGTTAGTTACCAATCCTGAAAAAATGGTAATTAAAGAGTCTCTGCGGGCTCATGCCTATTTGAGTTTGTACAATGTAGCCACAGATTTAGTAGTAGCTAACCGGATTATTCCCGCAGAAGTAACTGACCCATTTTTCAAACGGTGGAAAGAAAGCCAGGAACAGTATCGTCAGGAAATTCACTCAGATTTCATGCCACTGCCAGTTAAGGAAGTGCCACTTTATTCTGAAGAAATGTGCGGTTTGGCAGCTTTGGAACGGTTGAAAGAAACGCTTTACAAAGACGAAGACCCAAGTCAAGTTTATTACAAAGAAAATACGATTAAGATCGTGCAGGAAAACAATCAATATAGTCTTGAACTGTATTTGCCCGGAATTGCTAAGGATCAGATCCAGTTGACCAAAACGGGAGATGAGTTGAATGTTCGGATTGGGAATCACCGCCGTAATTTGGTGTTGCCGCAAGCTTTAGCGGCACTGCAACCTTCGGGGGCGAAGATGGAGGATGATTATTTGAAGATTAAGTTTGCTTAACAGGACTTACGCACTATCAACCTAAAAAACCCGGTTTCTAGGAAAAATCGTGGATAATCCCTTGAGATATTCACGCAGAAACCGGGTTTTTGGCTCGCGTGCAGGTATTGAGCTATTCAGCAGACTTACGCCCTTCTTGTCTGAGGCGAACGGCTTCGTCAAAAGTAGGATGGTTGGGTCTGCGTTTATGAGACAGTGACTTTTGTAATGGTATCAATTCCGATTGTATGGGAATGATTTAACCGCAGAGGGCGCAGAGGGCGCAGAGTCTGCAGAAGAGAGAGATGAATAATTCCGATGTCAACGGGTTGGATATGAGATGCTGCTGGCTAGACACAATTAAAAGGGCTCAGCACGAAGGACTTCGTTTAATGCCTCATCAATCACTGCATCGCTGACACCTCGACGCTTCAAACTTGCTACTAAGGCTGTTACTGTCTCGCTCTCAAATCGTTCTAAATCAACGCGCAAACCTTGACCGATATAAGCACGAATTAATGGCTGATAACCCGAAAAACCCAACAATGGTGCAACTTTTTTTAAATCTTCCACAACATCTTCGGGCATACGAATCGTCACGCTAGTCATTGGACGGTTGCGGTTTAATCGCTGCTTTAATGCTTCAACCTTCATACTCTGCCCTCTCCTGACGAGTTGCTTTACGTGCTGAAATAATCCGAATGACATTTTCTTCACGCTCAATGTGAACCACATACAGTAGATTCCACCGACTATCTAGCCAAATCACAGTATAGGGAAAGGGATGAAAAGAATTCGACCTTCCTATTCATCAGGCTGACTCCAACAAATAAATAGTTCTAAATCATCAATGATCTTACCAATGGGTGCTGTTGCAATAACCTCAATAACTCCAAGCATAGGTAGTCCTTGATTGACTGCTCGTAGGCATACATCGTAATAGTGGCCACATCAGGGGTAAGTAAGATGCGTCCTTCATTAGCCGCCCATTCTAAAATATCTGGATCGTCAGTGTGAATCAGCCCTACATCTTGGACACGAACAATATCTAATTCAGGCAAACGTCTCACCAGCCCACGCAATATGGCTCCATTAAAATTTTCATCAGTTAGAAGGCGCACTTGGTATCGACTCCCCTTTTGACTGATAACGAGTAAGCAAACGTTGTCTCAGATCAACTAAGTTGTGTTGTCGAGAAAGTTCTTGTCTCAGTTGCTGAGATTGTTGGCTGCGCTGTTCCAAATAACTGTCAATTTCCTGACGATGGTTTAGATAGTAAGCAATGGTACTGTATATGTCTTCTAAGCGAACAACTGAATACTGAATAGCGATTTCTTCGGGAGTGGAGCCATTGTGGTATGAAGCAAGTATGCTATCTAGGGTGACTCGACTCGAACCTATACGGATACCTCCCGCTTCATCCCAACGGAAAGGAGGAGAGGTTGCTTGGAATTTTGCTGGGGCGCTCATTAGGGACATATTCTAGCTGACTTGAACTGTATCGAAACATTGTAGCAAGAAGCCTAATTCTTTGTCGGAAGGTAATGAAAGCCAACCATAATTATAGCTGTCGCTATGCTGGCTTTGCTACGAATGCAGGATAGGTTTTGTGTGCATCTGCATAAATCCTAAGTGCTACAGACATTTGCTGGCAGTTTCTCCTTGTGCCTGAAACCAAGCAAATGTTTCAGGATCGACTTGAACTTGCATAGTAATAGCCGACTGAGGCATTCGTAATTGCGCTCTAGTAAAGAACTCCTCCGATAGTGGTGGACTATCGGAAGTATCGATATCTTCATCGCTCATTGCGTCGATTCTAGCCCAGTCGGTTTGTGAGGTATTGTTCATAGCGTCTGCGTTCATAAGACAGTGACTTTCGTAATGAAATAATGCGAACTGTTTCCTCATCAAGCTCCGTGTAGACAACAACTACAATTCGTCCATCAAGTAAACCAATACCGATACTCGACTCCAACGCATTGTTAGGCTTTCTGATTGCTACGGATATGGCAATAAATTTAAGTTTTGAATGAATCGATAATCTCGTTGGTTCTTAGTGATGAAAGGGTACTCCCATACTATTGCTGTAGCTGCGATCAAGCCATCGGCAATTAGTAAGCCGTGACTTAGCCGATACAACCGTAACAAGTCAACCGCCTTATCTGAGATAGACTGGTCAATTCTAATCACGTCAAACTGCTGGATAAATTTTTCTAGAGTCTGTAACTCTACCTTGTTAGCGCAGCCAACAATTAGCTCCATTTGTGTGATTATGCTAATTGCTAATCGAGAACTTGATTTTAGTCCTTGCAAACAATTAACTGCATCAGGAATACCACGACCAACATCAATGATTATGTCGGTATCTATGATAGTTGAACTAGCCATGTGCTTTTTACCACTCGTTTTCTCGGAGATTACGTACCCAGGTAGTGCTACCTAAGTCTTGACGATCTCGCCACATTCCAATAAATGGATCGTTCATTAAATCAACATTTACTGACGAAGAGACAGGTTCATCATATATGTACTTTTGTTTTAAAAAGGCGATCAAACTTACCACTTGACTCTGTGCTTCAGCCGGCAGAGATAAAAATTCACCTAAAAACTCTTGATTTGTCATGGCTATACCTTTTAAACAGAACAAGATATCTTTGATTAAGTCTATCAATATTTTGAGATTTTGGGAACTACTCCCTTCCCGTCATGGGGTCAAAAGCAGAAATTTTCTGTGTAAAATCCCAATTTTGGGTAGTTAGGCAGAAACTTTCTCTGTTTCCATGACTATTCCTCTTCTTTTCCATCCTCTGTGCTCTCTGTGCCCTCTGCGGTTCCTTCAATCTTTCCCGCATTAACCTCAATCTTTTGCGAGTGGCGTTCCGACGCAGCTTTTTGCAGCATTTTCAACTTTTCTGGGTCAGCATTCGATCGCCAAAACAACTTATGATCCTTAATTTTAACGCAATTTTCTTCCAAACACTTCATCCATTCCCGATGTTTCTTAACTGCGCCACGATCGAGAATACCTAACTTTTCTTCTTGGCGGGTGAGTTTCGCAAACTTGTCATAATGGGGATAACTAGCAGTAACAAAAGCTTCTTTTCTTACTAAAATTGGTGGATTATACACATCAGAATAGTCTTGATAGCTCACAGAAAGGTCGCGCAAATCTATGTGCATAGAAGTGTGAAGGGCTGGATGCGGGTTAGTGTCAAAATCGGGATAAAATAAATAGGAAATCTGAGGTCTGCGAGCGTAAAATTTGATAATTGTCGCGCCGTCAAGTCTGCCAATTGTGCGGTTGGCGCAGCCTTCGTAGAGCCTGAGCAAAGGATCTAGTTCTTCTAATGCAGAGACGTGAACTGAAAGAGTACCGGGCTGTTTGTAGCCGATCGCACTATCTTCGCAGCAATCCGCAACAATATCAGGTTTGCTCAGACTATATAGCATTAAATCTGCCAAAGTGCAAGCTTTTTGATAATTGTCAAACAAACCTTTGATGTCGTTGCGGATTTGAGCCGGGAGTCGGCGCATTGAAGGTCGATCGCCCAAACCGTTCAGAGCCAGATACACCAGCAAATCTTGGCGGCGCTTGTCGGCGATTTTCTCCCAATCATCCGCATCCGTTGCTTGCAAAATCACCCTCCAAGCGCGATTAAAACTGTGAAATTCCTCCTTAATCGCCGATTCTTCCGCTAATTCGCCTTTAACCGGAAGGCGGCCTCGATCGCTCACAAAAGCCATCAAAGGAGCCAACATTTCCGCATAATCCTCAAACCGCTTAACTTGCGATCGCACCCTGGGAGTCGATAAGTGCGATCGAAACCGAGAAGCACGAAAACTTTCACCCTCCGCAGCATCCCGAAATACAAAATAAATCCCCAAAGCAACAGGAATTGCATCCACACTCAAAACTTGGTCGATATAAACCTTCAACTCTTCTTGTTCGTAATACTTCTGAAAAGTATTCCGAGAAGTAATCACCCCATCCCCGTAAGCAATTTGACCTTGTTGGCGATCGTCAATCAAAACCTGAGCCGCTACAACTAATAAATTCTTAGTTAATTCCCAAGCATTCAGCAAAGCTTCTCGTCGTTCCGCCAAAGATTCAATCACATTAATCACATAACCAATATTCACAATATCAGCACAAATTCGCGGAGTATCCGGCTGATAGTAGGGGTCCCAACCAGAAATAGCATAACCCTCTTGTGCAATATATTTAACATCCCCGCCGAAACCGCAACCGTAATCAAAAAAAGTCGCCCCGTCGATCGCTAAATCAGCTTCTAAAACCAGACGCAGAGGTTTAGAAAGCGAATTGCGTACCATTGCAGCTTTGTGCCGCTCGATCTTAGGAATTGATAGCTCACTATTCTCCTCTTTCAAACGCTCGACAACAGTATGATCTTGGATTTCTACACCGCAATATCCCAAATATTTGAGCCAACCCTCGCGAGTCCCGATAACGCTAGTATTGTCAAGCAGCCCCCACTTTTCCTCGCAGCGAGTGAGTCGAGCAAACTTTTCGTAATTGGGATAATCCGCAGCTACAAAAGTTTCCTTACGGTGCAAAACCGGGGGATTTTCGCTGTTGCTGTAATCGAAATATTTAACTTCCCCTGTTGCTAGATTAATTTGGATGCTGGTTTGCAAAGCAGGATGAGCATCTGTATCGAAATCAGGGTAAAAAAGATAAGATATTTTAGGTTGATGGAGTGAAATTTTAACTAAATTGGCTTCATCAATATTTTCGAGAGTGCGTCTGGCACAATTTTCGTAGATTCCGATGACTGGGTTGAGTGCTTGCAAAGCCGAAACGTGAACGTAAAAAGCCGTAGGTAATTTTTTCCCAACCTTGCTTTCCCGACAGCACCGAGCCACTTTTGCCACCAGATTATCTACACAAAAATTATTGATTTCTTCGGGTAAGTACGGCACAGCATTTACAGAATTTTGCTCAGAGATAGCCTCGTTTTCGTCTACACAAAAATTATTGATTTCTTCGGGTGAGTACGGCACAGCATTTACAGAATCTTGCTCAGCAATAGCCTCTTTTTCATACAATAAAAGTTCTCTAGCAAATGTCATCAAAGGCGTGAGCCGTTTTTCATCATTTTCTAATGAATCGCTATCTAAAATAGTGTTTGTACTGGGATCGTAATTCATAGCTAACTTAATTATTTTTTAAATTAACCGCAGAGAACGCAGAGGACACGGAGTGAAGAAAGAAACCAACTAAATTTCCCTATTATAATTTTTATATGTAGGATGCACCCTCCGTACCGTATCGCTTTATTTCTTAGTCTCTTAGAGAGGGACTTCGTTTTTGTAATGGCGATTTTAATCGCCGACTAATATCGACTCTGAGCGAGTAAGATATTAACCAAACATTCGAGTTTCCACAAATTCTTGAACCCGGGCTAAATGACTGGACAAACTCACTAATATGTTCTCAACCCTCTCAATATTTAACAATTCCCTCTCTGGTGGTTCAGATTGAAAGCCTCGCGCTTGATGCTCCAATTGTGCGGCCAAATCCGACATCAGAGCAACTCCCACATTAGCAGAAGTTCCTTTGAGACGGTGGGCTTGATATTCCACAGCTTGCCAATCTTTAGCTTCTAGAGCTACTTTGGCAGCAGCCATATCAGCTTGGGCGTCTGCCACAAAAGCTTGCAAAAGTCGCTCTGGTAATTTAATATTAACTCGTCCGAGTTGCTCCAATCTGCTCTTGTCGAACAGTCCGTCGTAGTCTCTATGTTCCCAAGTTTGAAGTGCGATCGCCCTTGGTGCCGGCCCAGCCACAACCTGCGCTTTTTCCACAAGTTCTGTATAATTTGTTGCTAATTGAGATGTATTTTCCGAATTAATACTTTTAACTCCATACTTATTTTCACCCTGAACATTTAGGGCTTCATACTTTTTCAGAGCCGCCGCCAAAGCATCTAAATCTACAGGTTTGCTGAGATAATCGTCCATCCCCGCCGCCAGACACTTTTCTCGTTCCCCCGGCATAGCATGAGCAGTTAAAGCCATCACAAAAGTATGCCGATCGCTTCCTTCGATTTCCCTCAACTTTTGCGCCGCTTTGTAACCGTCAAGTACCGGCATTTGACAGTCCATCAGCACTAAATCATAGCTTTTTTTAGCCAGCAAATCCAGCGCTTCTTGACCGTTGACCACGCAGTCAGCCTGATAGCCTAAAACGGCCAACTGTTCGACAATAACTTGTTGATTGATCGGGTGGTCTTCCGCCAGCAAAATTCTCAGGGATGACGGCGAATTGGGAGTAACATATTGAGAATTAACTGCTGGCAATTTGCAAGTATTAGCAGCCTCCCGCCTCCCAAACTCTCCCGTTCCCTTAACCGACGCAAGCATTGTCTCAAGCAGGCGGCTTGGCCGCACCGGCTCGATCAAATATCCGTTAAAACCCTGACTGCAAAGCGATTCAGCTTTGGGCTGTTCTCGCAAAGCAGTCATGGCGATTAACGAGCCAACTGTCGAGGTCGATCGCACTTTCCTAGCAAATTCCTCCGCATCCAACTCCGGCATTTGCAAGTCCACAAGCACCACATCCCAGCTTTTTTCCCTCTCCCCCGAATTCTGAGAAATCGCGCCCTGGGCCTTGTTCAACCAAGTCAAAGCCTCAGTAGCAGTTTCTGCCTCATCGCAGCGGGCACCCCAACTTTGAGCGAGCGATCGCACCGCTGCCCTCCTCAAAGCGCTTTCCGATACTACTAACAGCTTCTTGCCCGCAAGTTCGGGATCATGAGGCTCAACTGGCAACTGTTTTTCCAAAGGTACAGTAAACCAAAAAGTAGCACCGCTGCCTAGCAAACTGCGAACTCCAATATCGCCTCCCATCATCTCCACTAACTGCTTACAAATCGCCAAACCCAAACCCGTTCCGCCGTAAGGCCTAGTAGGAGAATCGTCTACCTGAGAAAAAGATTGGAACAGTTTTGTTTGCCCTTCTGCCGAAATTCCAATGCCAGTATCCCGCACGGAAAATAGCAATCTTGCTTCTTGTCTACCGTCTGCCTGTCGGTTGCCCTGTTTCACAGTTACGTGAACTAGAACTTGACCGCGATCGGTAAATTTTATGGCATTACCCGTCAAATTCAGCAAAACTTGCTTCAATCTGCCCGAGTCGCCCACCAACTTTCTCGGCACTGAGCTGTCTACTAAAATATTCAATTCAATACCTTTTTCTTCTGCCAAATGCGCTATAATTTCTATCACCGACTCAACGCAACTATCCAAATCAAAATTAGACTTTTCCAGCCGCATTTCTCCAGCTTCAATCTTAGAGAAATCGAGGATATCATTAATAACAGTCAGCAAATGTTCAGCACTGCGGTAAATCGTGTGAGCACAGTCTCGCTGTTTCTGTTCCAGAGGAGCGCGCAGCAGCAATTGAGCCATTGCCAAAACCCCATTCATCGGAGTGCGAATTTCGTGACTCATGTTCGCCAAGAATTGCGACTTCACCCGGCTCGCTTCTAAGGCAGTTTCCCGCGCTTCCACCAACTCATTAATCTTGTCGGCAACCATCACAATTCCCCCGACTTTCTCGTCTGGATCGTACCAAGGGTGAGCAGCCCACCGCAGGTACAGAACAGATCCGTCGGCTCGTTCCCAGGCATCTTCGCTCACAGAAACTACCTTGCCTTTGAGCACTTCTTGATACATTACTTTCCAGCGATTGGGGGTATCTGGAAACAATTCGTAATGGCTGAGATTATTCAGGGACGGCAACTCCAAATCAAATTGACTAATCCATTTTTTAGAATTAGCCATATAGCGCATTTGTGTATCGAACATCGCCATTGCTACAGGCACGCAATTAATAATTTGTCTCAGTTGCAGCCGTTCCCTTTCCAGAGCATCTTCCGCCTGTTTGCGCTGGGTAATGTCGCTAATCATGCCGGCCATCCGCAGCGGTTTTCCTTGGGAATTCCGCTGAGCTTTTCCCTGAGAAGTGCAGTAGCGGTAAAGACCGTTCGAGTGTAGCAGCCGGAATTCTACATTATAGTCTATTTCTTGTTCCAAGTGAGCGGCGATCGCGGCGACGATTCCCTCCTTGTCATCGGGGTGCAGGCGGTTGTATAGAGCTTCCATAGTCCTGCCAAATTGCTTTCGCGACAAACCGATAATTTCCAAAAGGCGATCGTTCCAATAAACCTCATTTTTACTTAAATCCCAATCCCAAATTCCGTCGTTCACTCCCTCTAAAACTAACCTGTACCGTTCCTCACTTTCCTTAAGTTTTTGACTGGCATCAAACGCCTTTGATTCGGCGCGGTAAACGCGAATGGCATTGTACAAACTGCGAGACAAACTATCGGGAGAAAGCTTATTTTTAGCAATATAATCAGAAGCTCCAGCCTTCATCAATTCCACAGCAATTTGTTCGTCGCCTTGACCTGTGAGCACAATTAAGGGAACTTTCAGCCCCGCTTCTCGTAGATTTTTTACCAAACTCAGCCCGTCTCCGTCGGGCAATCCGTAGTCCAGCAATACGCAGTCAAATTTGCACTCAAATATTTGATTTAATAGCACCCCCTTTTCTGTCTCCTCAACCTCGCTTAAAGGTTGAGATTTATTTGGTTTGGAGAGTTTGGCGGTAGCCTGAGTAGAATTTTTGCTGACCGAGAGTTGGGCCAGGGCATCCGCGCAGTCTTCTGCTTCAGTAACTTCTGCCGAAACACCAGCGGACTTGAGCGATCGTTTGATCGCCATTCGATCAACTGCATCGTCATCAACTATCAGAATTGTGAGAATTTTGTCCATAAAAACCGAATTGTGGATTACTCCGAAAAAGCTGCTGTCGAGAAAACGGAATTAAAACAACTGCATCGCTGAAAAATCACAAACCCCCCTTGAAAATTTTTTTATTAAATTTTCCCTGGTTTAGGGAATTTCGCTCAGCATCCAGTATCTGTTGAGGGTAGCCATCACTTCCACGAAGTTAGAAAAAGTCACAGGTTTAAGAATATAGCCCGCTACATTCAAATTATAAGCTTTTACTTTATCTCTATCTTCATTAGAAGTTGTGAGGACGATTACCGGAATTGACCTCAAACATTCATCCAGTCGCAATTCTTGCAAAAACTCGATCCCGCTCATTCTCGGCATATTCAAGTCCAGCAAAATCAACCGGCGCGCTTGAGGCATTGGAGGGTCTATTTTTCCTTCTCCACGTAATATTGCCAGAGCTTCTAATCCATTGGCAGCAATGTAGAGGGGGTTGACGATGTTATTTTTTTTGAAAGCTCGCCGGACGTTCATCACATCAACCTCATCATCTTCTACCAAGAGAATATGAATTTTTTTGTCTTGCATAAATCAGCCATTTTATAGATGTTTTTTAAGCGCCAGTCTCGTTGGGGAGGTTTAGCCAGCACGGATCGCGAACCCAGCAGGTTTAATCTCTATTGTCCTTTTTGACAACTCCTCGGCCTGAAGGCACGAGGATTCTTGGTTCATTGGGACTACTCATGTAGCTTCCCCTCCCCAAAATTCACGCTCGTTTTGCCCAACCGCTGTATATCCACGCTGCAACACCACTTGCGCGGCTGCAACATCTCGATTCGTTTCATAGCCACAGGTTTGACATTTATGTACCCGTTCGGATAGTTCTTTTTTGCCTGTATGGGTTTGACATCTTGGACAAGTTTGACTTGTTCCGTTCGGGTTTACAGACGCGAAGTACGCACCTCGCTTAAAGCAAACATGGCTCAAGATATTCAAGAACTGACCAAACCCTGCATCAAGCGTGTGCTTGGCACACATTCCGGCTGACATTGCTTTGAGGTTCAAATCCTCAGCAAATACTGTTTGGGCTGCGTTGCATAAATGATGTGCAGTCTTGAAATGAAAGTATGAGCGACTGTTCGAGATGTATTCGTGGTGCTTCGCTATTTGGTGATGAATTTGACGAAACTTTCTAGAGCCTTTTTTCTTGCGCGATTGTTGACGTTGCAGCAATTTCAGCTTGCGTTGTCCATCCACAAAGAATCTAGGTCTATCAATCAATTCACCATCAGAAGTTGCCAAAAAATGTTTTAACCCTAAATCAATCCCTAATCCATGTCCTGAAGGTGAGGCTTGAGGTACTTTGATATCACATTGCAAACTGAGCATGGCCGAGGAGCCAGAAGCCCTCTTAACAACGCGAATTTGCTTAACCTCAAACCCTTGAGGGATTGGACGATCCAGGTGCATTTTAACTAACCCAATCTTGGGTAGGTTGACCCAATCGGCACCATCAAACTGTTTAACGGATTCTAGATTCAATTGAGGGAACACTACGGAGCGCATCCGCTTTTTGAATCTAGGAAAACCGTGTCCTCGTTCCCACATTGCCACAAACGCTGCTTCTAGTTGGCGCAACGCCTGCTGCAAGACATGGGTGTGAGGCAATTTCAACTCAGGAATTAACTTCTTTGCTTGGGCTAATGATTTGCATTGGCCCGCAAAGGTTGGACGCGGTGCATCAGCAGGGATCATGTATTCCTGCTTCATGCTGCACGAGTTGATATCACACTTACGAGAATTAACCCAATCTTTTCGTTCTCGCAATGCAAAGTTGTAGACCTTGCGGCAAATATTGAGCCACTGGTCGAAAGTCTGGCGTTGCGTATCGGTAGGAATGAGCTTGTACTCGTAGGTTAGATTTAACATACAGCCATTGTAGAGCCGACCTGAATAAATGCAGTGCTGTTTAATGCAAAAACCTCGCTGAGAGATTCCGAGCCGAAAGTCCCCCTAGAAGGGGGAGGCTTGTATCCCATTTTTTTGGTCAAGAATCATTTATTCCGGGGCCGATGACGGTATCTACCGGCAGGTGTACTCGCCCCTCATGCTCTCAGGGGCGCAGCCGAGATCCAAAAACTCGCCAATAACGCCCGATCGAGCTACGGTAAAATCTAAAACTCATCTACCTTATTATTAATCGCCATGTCAGCCGATCGCAAACTCTACGAAGGCAAAGCCAAAATCCTCTACTCCACCGAAGACAGCGAAATTTTGCTGACCCACTTCAAAGACGACGCCACAGCCTTTAACGCCCAGAAACGGGGCAGCATCGTCGGCAAAGGCGAAATCAACTGCGCCGTATCCGCCCACCTGTTTCGGATGCTAGAAGCCAAAGGCATTCCCACCCACTTCATCGACACGCCGGCCCCCAACCAAATGCGAGTCTGTCGCGTCCAAATCTTGCCATTGGAAGTCGTAGTCAGAAACATTGCCGCCGGCAGTCTTTGCAAGCAGACCGGGCTCGCCCTCGGCACAATAGTCAATCCCCCGCTGGTGGAGTTTTATTACAAAAACGACGATTTGGGAGACCCGCTGCTGACCCGCGACCGGCTCCAGTTAATGCAGCTAGCCACCCCCGAACAAGTAGACCAACTAGAAATAGCCGCCCGCGAAATTAACGAAATACTCAAAGAATTTTTCACCGAGTGCGGCATCACCCTAGTAGACTTCAAACTAGAATTCGGTATCGACCAACATCAAAATCTGCTCCTCGCCGACGAAATCAGTCCCGACACCTGCCGCCTCTGGGACAACGCAGAAACCGACCCCGACGCCCGTGTTATGGACAAAGACCGATTCCGCCGGGACTTGGGATCGGTGGAAACCGCTTACCAGCAAGTTCTCCAACGGGTTCTAGCTCAGAAAGTCTAGAGGCTTTAACAATGCGCTACAATTGCACAGTTTGTCACCCTTGTGCCTTTGATGTCAGCTCAGCGGTCAACAGTCATCAATTAGCGGTCAGCGCGAAATTCCACCGACTTATATAACTAATGACTAATGACTAATGAATAATGACTAATGTGGTGTGTGAATTGCCCAAAAAAGTGAACAAAAATGCGTTTATCTGCTGTATTGGTGGCAGTTTTTACTGCCTCAGCAACATTCGGGTTATCAAATTCTGCAAACGGCCAAACATCCTACTCTGAATCTGCAGAGGAAGCTTTGGCTGCCGCCCGGCCCGCCCCGTCGATCGAATTACCCGATCGCCCCATTCCAGAATTAACCCAAAACCCTCCTCAAAACCGCAAAGCCGCTAAAACCGGCAAAGGGGAAGCCCTAACAATAGCTACGGCCCCTGACAGAGGACAAGGCGAGGAGCCCCCAAACCTAGTCACAGACCCGCCCTCCCCGGTTTCACCTCCGCTCCTTCAACTCCAACCCCAGCTAGCATCCAACCCCTCCCCCGCCTCTAGCAGTCAAAACGCCCTGCCAGAGGCACAACAGGACAGCTCGCTCCCCCCATCGGAAGCGGCGGTAACGCCCGCCTGGATCGCAGCAGAGCTAGGGAAACCAGAGGAATCAGGGACGATCGTTCAAAACGCCCAAGTTCCGACAATACCGGCCCCGACCAGACCGGCCCCGACCAGAGCGCCCACCGACACCGTTCCCCCATTGCCCCCTGGCCCAGCACCGCGGCCCAGACAAACGCCCGCACCCGCTGGGGCGGCAGAACCGCAAGTGCTAGTTGCAGAAGTTACAGTCACCGGGGCGACGGAAGACTTGGAAAGCGAAATTTACCGAGTCATCAGCACCCAACCGGGACGCACGACCAACCGCAGCCAACTGCAACAAGACATCAACGCCATTTTTGCCACGGGCTTTTTTAGAAACGTGCGGGCAGTACCGGAAGACACCCCGTTGGGCGTCCGGGTGACTTTTATTGTGCAGCCAAATCCGGTATTGCGGGGAGTGACAATCACCGGTCAGCAAGTGCTGCCCCAAAGCGTAATTGACGAAAGCTTCCGCGATCAATACGGCAAAATTCTCAACCTCCGCCGCTTTGAAGAGGGAGTGAAAAAAATTAATGCGTGGTATCAAGAGAACGGCTATGTTTTGGGGCAAATCACTGATGCCCCGCAAGTAGCAGACGACGGCACTGTCACCCTGGTAGTGGCAGAAGGCCAGATCGAATCCGTTGATGTCCGCTTCCTGAACAAGGAGGGAGAGGCAACAGATGCCACGGGTCAGCCGATCGGAGGCAACACCCGTCAGTTTGTCATCACCCGCGAAGTAGAACTCAAGCCCGGAGACATCTTTAACCGCACCAAGGCGGAAAGAGATTTGAGACGGGTGTTTGGTTTGGGAATTTTTGAAGACGTGCGACTTGCCTTGGAACCGGGAACGACTGACCCCCGCAAGGCAAGGGTAATTGTCAACGTCATTGAGAAAAATACCGGTTCTCTAGCAGCGGGTGCGGGTTTGAGTTCCGCGACGGGTTTGTTCGGTACGGTGAGTTACCAGCAGCAAAACTTGGGCGGTAGGAACCAGAAGTTGGGCGCTGAGGTGCAAATCGGGGAACGCCAAAATCTGTTTGACGTGAGTTTTACAGATCCCTGGATTGCGGGCGATCCTTACCGGACTTCTTATACGATTAATGCGTTTAGAAGACGATCGATCAGCGTGATTTTTGACGGCGGCGAACGGGAAGTCAGATTGCCCAACGAGGATCGACCCCGCATCAATCGCACCGGGGCCGGCATCAATTTCACCCGTCCCCTGTCGGCCAATCCTTTTGCCGATTCTGAGTGGACTGCTTCAGTCGGCTTGCAGTACCAGCGAGTCTCAATTACCGATCGCAAAGGCAGGCGCGAATCCGAGGACGAACTCGGCAACCTGTTAAGTTTTAGCGATTCGGGTTCGGATGACTTGACAACTTTGCAAGCAGGTGTGGTACGCGATCGACGCAACGACCCCCTCCGCCCCACTAGCGGTTCCCTGCTCAGATTTGGGATGGAACAATCGATTCCTGTAGGTTCCGGCAGCATCCTCTTAAACCGCCTGCGGGCCAGCTACAGCTTGTACCTACCAGTCAAGTACACTAACTTTACCGCCGGCCCTCAAACCCTGGCATTCAGTTTTAGGGGCGGCACCGTATTCGGAGATTTGCCTCCCTACGAAGCCTTTGCCTTGGGCGGCGCCAACTCGGTGCGCGGATACGACGAAGGCGACATGGGAGCCGGCCGCAGCTTCCTAGAAGCCAGCGTTGAGTACCGTTTTCCGATTATTTCCTTTCTCGGCGGAGCGCTATTTTTGGATGCTGGCACTGACTTGGGCACGGGCGAAGATGTCCCAGGCGACCCTGCAGGTATCCGTGGAAAGCCCGGTAGCGGTTACGGTTATGGCCTCGGCGTGCGGATTCAATCTCCTTTAGGGCCGATCCGGATCGATTACGGTATCAACGACACTGGCGACAATCAAGTTCACTTTGGAATTGGTGAGCGATTTTAATTAACGAAGAGTCATTAGTCAGCAGTCATTAGTCATTAGTTAGGAGTAAGAGGTAATTGCTAATGGGTAATTGCTAATGGGTAATTGCTAATGGGTAATTGCTAAGCTGCGTCTGGGCCCACCCTACCAATCATGTCTAAGGTGCGCGGCCCGGCGCACCCTACGGGTTAACTACTGTGACGCTGTTGCAGTTGCTACAATCGTAGAGAACCTTACCACCTGCCCAAGATGAGTCCATTTTTTCCGATATTGCAATTTACTCAAATGCTGTTAGCAGAAACTAGCTCTTGTCATACTGTCGGACCGTCGGAGTTGATCGCGATCATTGCTCTAATGGGGGGACTTTTAACCTTTGCTGCTACAGCTAGTGTGCCATCTATGTCAATTATGATACCCGCCGTAGTAGCAAAGGTTCTAGGAGGTCTTGCAATTGGAGCTAGCATCACCTCGATCATAGTGCCATTCCAGTCATTTTTAGATATCGCGGCTGTGGTGGCTGTAGTCGAGGGCGTTAAGCACATCTTAGGATGTGGTTAAGGAGTTAACTACGGTTAACTTCCTTGTTCATTCTTCCTTCTTCCAAATGACTATTCACACCCTAAAATCTGAATTTGAACTGTCGGGAATTGGTTTGCACAGCGGCGAACAAACTCGCGTCCGAGTTTTGCCGGCTGCGGTTGGGGAAGGCCGCTATTTTGTCAGAATTGACTTGCCTGGTGCTCCGATAATTCCTGCAAAAATTGAGGCAGTTTGTCAGACTGCACTTTCAACGGAACTGGCAGGTATTGATGCTCAAATTCGCACTGTAGAGCATTTATTAGCCGCTTTGGCGGGGATGGGAGCGGATAATGCTCGAATAGAGGTTGATGGGCCGGAAGTGCCGCTGCTGGACGGTTCGGCTCAGGTTTGGGTAGAGGCGATCGCCCATACCGGCTTAGTTCCTCAAGAATCGAAGCAAGCCCCCACTCCCTCCTGCGTCCTAGAACAGCCAATTTGGGTGCGCCACGGGGATGCTTTTGCAGCGGCTTTACCCTCAGCCGAAACTCGATTTAGTTACGGAATTGATTTTGAGGAACAGGCGATCGGCAATCAATGGTACAGTTGGTCGCCAGAAGCAGAAAGTTTTGCTAGCGCGATCGCCCCAGCCCGCACTTTTGGACTTGCTCGCCAAGTTGACCAATTGCGACAAGCAGGTTTGATCAAAGGTGGTACCCTAGAGAACGCCCTAGTTTGCGATCGATCCGGCTGGCTCAACCCGCCTTTGAGATTTGCCAACGAACCAGTGCGCCATAAAATCCTAGACTTAGTAGGCGACCTCAGTCTGCTCGGAACTTGGCCAAAAGCTCACTACTTGGCTTACAAAGCCAGTCACAACCTGCACGTCCAACTCGCCCAAGCCCTGAAATCGGAAGCTCTAGCTACCCTAGATAAAAGTTAGGAAAAAACAAGGTGATATTCTGTTAAGATTGCATCTTCCTTCTGACTTCTGCCTTCTGCAATACCACACTCAAAATTCTTCAAGAAATGTCTACGCTGACTGAAGTTAACACCCTCAATACTGCTAATTCTGAATCCGTCTCCACCAAAAACGGTGAAGATTCTCCAGCGGTTAAATCTACTTTTACTCTCGAAGAAGTTCAGAAATTATTGCCTCATCGCTATCCTTTTGCACTGGTTGACAAGATTGTTGATTACGTGCCGTCCGAGAAGGCTGTAGGAATTAAAAATGTGACTTTCAACGAACCACATTTTCAAGGGCATTTCCCCGGACGGCCGATTATGCCTGGAGTATTAATTGTCGAAGCGATGGCTCAAGTTGGCGGTATTGTTCTGGCTCAGTTGCCTGACATCAAGCAAGGATTGTGGATGTTTACCGGAATTGATCAAGTCAAGTTCCGTCGTCAGGTTGTACCGGGCGATCAGTTGCTGATGACTGTAGAATTGCTGTGGGTAAAACGCCGCCGCTTTGCAAAAATGCAGGCTCTGGCTGAAGTAGACGGACAAAAAGTTTGTGAAGGGGAATTGACTTTTTCGATGGTAGATTAAATTGGGGAATTGGTAACGGGTAATTGGTAATTTATAACTAAGAACAGCCAACAGACAACAGCCAACAGTCAACAGACAACGGACAACAGCCAACTGACAACTGACAACTGAAAAATGCTTACTTTGATTCACCCAACTGCTGTGATTCATCCCCGCGCTGAACTTCACCCGACTGTAGAAGTGGGAGCTTATGCTGTAATTGGGGAAAGAGTGAAAATCGGGCCGGACACTAAGATTGGCGCTCATGCAATTATCGACGGGCTAACAGAAATAGGCGCTCGCAATCAAATTTTCCCCGGTGCGGCGATTGGTTTGGAACCTCAAGATTTGAAATACGAGGGTTCTCCGACTAGGGTGAAAATTGGCGACAGCAATCAAATTCGGGAATATGTGACAATTAACCGCGCTACTGGAGCCGGGGAAAGCACGACAATTGGCAATCATAATCTATTGATGGCTTATGTTCATGTGGGACACAATTGCGCGATCGCCGATCGAGTAATTATCGCCAATGCTGTAGCCTTAGCCGGACACGTTAAAATCGAGTCTCAAGCCCGATTGAGCGGTGTTTTGGGCGTTCACCAGTTTGTCCACATCGGCCGCTTGTCTATGGTGGGTGGCTTGAGCAGGATCGATCGAGACGTACCTCCTTATATGCTAGTCGAGGGGAATCCTTCGAGAGTGCGAGCAATCAACAAAATAGGTCTCGAACGCGCTGGTTTTACAGCAGAAGATTTGCTAGTTTTGAAGAAAACTTTTCGTATTCTATACCATTCTGGCTACACTCTAAATCAAGCTTTGGAACAGTTGGATTTGTTGCCAGAAAACGCCCACTTGCAGCACCTGCGGAGATTTGTGCAGCAGTCTATAACCAAAGGCCGGCGCGGTTTGATTCCTGGCAAGAAGTAAATGAGGCTTATATTAATTCTTTCGCGCCAGAAGAATTAGTATTATTGAACCGCGAAGACGCGAAGGAAACGAAGGAAGAAGTAGAAGAAGTAGAAGGAAGCTGTAGGGTGCGTCAGTCACCACCTAGAGGTAACTCAAAGAGTTTTTAGTCTGACGCACCTTACCGATGATATTGAGGAGTTTATGAAAATTTTTATTAGCACTGGTGAGGTTTCGGGCGATTTGCAAGGAGCTTTGTTAGTGGCAGCCTTAAAACGTCACGCTGTCGCGGCTGGTTTTGATCTAGAAATAACCGCATTGGGTGGCCCTCGTATGGCAGAAGCTGGGGCTACTATTTTAGGCGATACTGTGGGCATTGGTTCTATGGGCATTATAGAATCAGTGCCGTATATTTGGCCCACGATTAAAGTTCAGCAAAAAGCTAAACACTATCTCAAAAACTTCCGCCCCGATGCTGTTGTATTGATTGATTATTTGACTCCAAATCTCGGTATAGGCAGCTATATCCGCCGCTATTTGCCTGATTTGCCGGTGGTGTGGTACATCGCACCTCAAGAATGGGTTTGGTCGATTTCTCCTCGCAATACTGAGCTGATTGTCAATATTTGCGACCAACTTTTGGCAATTTTCCCCGAAGAAGCTTGTTATTATCAAAAAAAAGGAGCCGAAGTGAGTTGGGTTGGCCATCCTTTGGTGGATAGAATGCAATCTGCGCCCAGCCGGGAAGTTGCCCGCAAAACTTTGGGAATTGGGCCGGAACAGGTGTCGATCGCCCTAATTCCCGCTTCCAGACACCAAGAACTGAAGTACCTGATGCCGGTTATATTTGAGGCAGCTCAAATTATTCAAGCTAAATTGCCGGAAGTTCATTTTTGGATTCCGCTTGCTAACAAAGCTTTCCGCAGCAAAATTGAACAGGCGATCGAGAATTACGGTTTGCGGGCTACTTTGTTAGAAAATCAAACTCTGGAAATCTTGGCTGCTGCCGATCTGGCGATTACTAAATCTGGTACTGTTAATCTGGAGCTAGCTTTGCTCGACGTTCCGCAAGTTGTCCTCTATCGCGTCAGTCCAATTACGGCTTGGATTTTTCGCCACGTGCTGAAATTTTCGATTCCTTTTATGTCTCCGCCCAATTTGGTGCAAATGAAGCCGATCGTCCCGGAGTTGCTGCAAGACGAGGCGACTGCGGAAAATATAGTGCATCACGCATTGGAATTGCTGCAAAATGCCGATCGACGCCAGCAAACTTTGGCAGGTTATCGGGAAATGCGGGAAAGTCTCGGAGATGTGGGTGTGTGCGATCGGGCCGCTGCGGAAATAATGAAAAATGTTAAATTAAATACAGCAAATTAAAGCAACTTTGTTATTGAAATGTTATGCCAAGCAATCGGAAAAAGCGACCGATCGCTGTTGATTTATTTGCAGGCGCGGGCGGCATGACCCTGGGCTTTGAACAAGCAGGTTTTGATGTACTTGCATCAGTCGAAATTGACCCTATTCACTGCGCCACACACGAGTTTAATTTCCCGCTGTGTTCTATTCTGTGCAAAGATGTCACACAGCTTACGGGTTCAGAAATTAGGAAAAAATCGGCGATCGGGCGGCGCGAGATAGACGTAGTAATCAGCGGTTCGCCCTGTCAAGGATTCTCCATGATGGGCAAGCGCGATGTGGACGACCCGCGAAATTCTCTAATTTTTCACTTTCAGCGCTTAGTTTTGGAGCTAAGACCCAAGTTTTTTGTAATGGAAAATGTGCCGGGGATTGCATCAGGAGAACACAAAGAACTCCTGAATGTTTTAATTAGCTCTTTTATGAAACGTGGCTATAAAGTAGAAGAAAATTATCAAGTTCTCAACGCTGTTCACTATGGAGTGCCGCAAGCTCGCAAACGATTGTTTTTGATGGGGTGCAAAGAAGGTTATGAGCTACCAAAATACCCTCAGCAAACTACTATACTGCCGAAAATTAAAATTCCTAAACGCTATAAGAAAATTAATTTACCTGCTGTCCCGACAGTTTGGGATGCGATTGGAGATTTGCCGGAAGTGGAAAATTACAGCGAGTTGCTGCACCGAGATTGGGTAATGGCGGAGTACGGAAAGTGCAGCACTTATGCGAGTATAATGCGCGGAATTGAGGGTTTGGATGATGATTATTCCTACGATCGCGAGTACGATCGACAAATCCTCTCTTGTAGTTTGCGAACTAAACATTCTCAGGAATGTATGGAAAGGTTTCATGCGGCAAAACACGGCGAAAAAGAGCCGATCAGCCGTTTTTACAAGCTTCACCCTGACGGAGTTTGCAACACTCTCAGGGCGGGAACCGACAGGGCTAGGGGGGCTTATACTTCGCCGAGGCCGATTCACCCGATCGCCCCTCGGTGCATTACAGTCAGAGAAGCTGCGCGACTGCATTCCTATCCTGACTGGTTTAGATTTCATGTCACAAAATGGCACGGTTTTCGCCAAGTCGGAAATTCTGTACCGCCACTATTGGCGAAAGCTGTCGCAGCGCAGATTATTAGCGCTTTGGGCGTGGAAGCAATTAAGCCGAGTCTCAAACTAACCTGGGGAGATGATTCGTTGCTTAAACTGAATTGGTCGGAAGCAGAACAATATTATCTAATATCAAATCCGTTAGCATCGGAATAGTAAATTCGAGTTGACTGTTGACTGTTGACTGTTCACTGTTCACGGCGTCAACAGTCAACAGTCAACCGTCAACATCATGTATGAGTGTAACCGGAAATGATATAAAAAGTTAAGAATTAGATTTACAGCGTAGATGCAGGACTACCCCCAATTAAGCGCGGGTTTAGCCTCCCCTGTATCAGTGAACACAGTTCGATGACCAGCACGAGATGTCCCCAGTAGTTAAACAAACCGGGAATGTATTCCGGCGCGCTGTGCAGTTTTTTCAAGGTAAAAGTGGGAACTATTTCGACTACTGGTCTGCAATCCAAGGCGTCGCGATCGTCATATACATAAAATAGCAAAATCAACATCTAGATATCAGGGGAAATTTGAGATTGTAAAAGTCGGCCGGAAAACATTTTGAGAAATTTCACTGAGTTTTGCAACAATTACAAGTCTTTTGGACTTCTAGAGCAATTGCTAGGATGATATTTTCCTAGACTTGTAGGTCATACTCATGACAATTGGTGTAGACTGAAGTAGCCTGCATAAAACCATCAGTAATGATGACTTGGACTTTCTCTCACTTCTCTCAAGCTTTCGCTTGAGAGCATCTCTGTAATCCTTGCGGTTCGAGGTTGGTCAAAACCAGTGAAGAATACACCTCCTTGATTTGTGCAAAATACGGTGAGAGCCATAAAAGTTAGGTGGCTCTAAAATTTTAAAAGGCCCCAACTGTGGTTAGAAAACACCAAGTTTGAGTAGCGCTTTAGGGATTTTCCTTAAAGCTTTGTGGGATACCACCATGCTCTGGGACCTGTCTGATGAGTGTGCTATATTCGGATTCTCTGAGGTTGTCGGAGATTGTCTGGATTAAAAGTATCAGCTATCGTGTAAAAAGTGTATTTTCAGGAGACTCAAATACTATGGGTTGGTTTAAAAGACTGTTCGGACTCGAAAAGCCTGCACCCCAGGCTGAACCGATGGCACAAGTAGTACAGCAAGCAGCACAAGCGCAATCCATCGCTCCTGCTAAAGTCGGCCCAGACGGAAATTTTGACGAAAGCGGCCTGGCGAAGCGGGTGGCTTTAGCTTTTGACGGCGATCCAGAAGTTGCTGATATCGAGACTGTTTATGTGGCTCAGCTCAGCGGCACGGTTGTTCTCAAAGGTCAAGTTCCCAGTCAGGAAATTCTCGACAAGTTGGTGGCGATCGCCTCTGCTGAAGAAGGTGCCGCAGGCGTGCAAACCGATCAGGTGACAGTTGGCTAGTTCTTCCCAAGCGAAGCAGTTTCGCTCCGGGTGCTGCTCGAATTAGTCAAAAACTCGATTAAACCCGCTGCGGCGGGTTTTTTCTTGCCGTCTCCCCCCTCCAAATATTAATTTTTGTAAATAAAGCGGATTCATCTCAAAAAACCGTATAATTGAATACAGAAACTAAAAAAGTTTTAGCCAAGAAAACCAACCCTGACCTGACTGCCCTTTTTATCTCCATAAATATAAGGATCAAAAAATATGAAACTCACTTATCGCGGTTCAAACTACGAGTACGACATTCCGACAGTTGATATGGTCGAAGGCGAAGTCGCGGGCAAATACCGGGGGCAAAACTGGAACTATCGGTATCCGAGACACATTCCCAACCCCAAAAAATACGGCGGCCCAAACTATACCAAAAAGCGAGATGCTCAAGCGGGCGATCGGGATGTCGCAGCAGCTCGCACCTCAGCGACTGTGGATTATTACCCAACAGTTGTGGAAGTGGCGCAAGTACACCAGGCGAATATTTGCAATATTCTCGATCGTAGAAAGGAAGCAGCCAAGGCCAAGGGCGATGAAACACTGCTGCGCTTGCTAGAAATTGAGTCGAGACACATGGTGTGTTAGAGAAAAAGCTTCAGAAAACAAAGCGTTTGTCAAGAGGGGGAAATCGAGTTAAGCTCAATTTCCCCCTTTTGATGCTGTTTGTGCGATCGCTTTTGCAGCCTCGAAGCGATATCAATCGTCGGGATTTTGGGCGATGCGATCTTTTTTAATGCGATCGATCTCCTCAAAACTCTTTTGGGTGCGATGGGTTTTGACGATTAACTGTATAGCTTGAGTAATCATCGACGGGATAACATCGAGGACGGGTTTACCTGAAAGCACATCGAGATTTCCCTTCACACCAATCAATATGGCTAGAACGATCGGGGCAGTTGCGATCGCATGGCGGATGAACTTTTGTCGATCGCTTTGGCTGTTGTTTTTCATGTTCGGAACCTTCTTATACTTCTGCTGCATAAAGCGTTTAATTGGTTGTTAATCCAATTTAAAATCGCCCGCATAAGCAAGTCAGTTCCCAAAAATTTCCACTTGAAGTAGAACCAAGTAGAAAAATTCTTCTACTTGGCAATCTTTGAAGTAGACGGCTCGCCTCAACCATAGAGTAGGGGCAGGGAATCAGTCAGTTTTGAAGCTAATCTGAAGATGGTTGAATGCCGTGTCTCTCTCATCTCTCCAGTCAGCGCGTGTATAATTAAAATATCTTGCTGAAGAGATTAAATATGGAATCGTGGCAACGCTGGGAGGACTTTCTAAAAATAATGTCCCACGACAATCAGTTGACTGATGCTGAAACAGAATCTTTTTTATTACAATTTGCTAGACAAAATCTGGGCCAAAGCTTAAAAGAAATTTCCGAACAACTGCCCCTGATGGAAGATCGGCTGGGAAATCATAAAAAGCGGATGTCCGAGGTATATCGTAAATTCTCTAAGAGTTGCGTTGAACTAAAGTCAATAACGCACAAATCACCACCTTTACAGAAATGGCTGGAAACTGAGTATTCTCAATGGTTGTCTGTTCAAGACTCTGATTCTGCCTTATCATCTGCTACAACAGAAACGCCGATATACTGGCGAAACATTTGCCTCGCGATGTTGAAAGCTGAGAAACAGCTAACCACCAATGCGTTGATGTGCGATAAGGAGGAACACTTTGAGTTAGAAGAAATCCACGTACCCCTAGCATTAGTAGAGCGCAAAAAACCCGATATGCGCGGTGAGGAGATTCTACCAGAACAAGGTTCGCGCGTGTACAAGCCAGAATACGAAGAAAAGCAGCCCTTTGAACACGAACAGTTTTTGCTGGATATTCTCAAAGACGGGAAAGGTAAGCATAACGGTAAGCGCATCGCTATTATTGGCGAACCGGGGGCGGGAAAAACCACCCTGTTACGCAAAATCGCTTTTTGGGTGCAGGAAAACACCGAAATTTTACCGATTTCGATTTCCCTGGCCGATTTACCAGAAACCAATTCCCAGCAGCAATTTCTAGAGCAATATTTACTCGACAAATGGCTTCCAGCAGCGCTACCTTATTTCTCCCCGGAAATAGTGGAAGTGACGGAAGCGCTGAAAACCGAACTGAAAAAACTGTGCAATCAAGGGCGAGTTTGGTTGTTGTTGGATGGCGTGGATGAAATGGCGGTGCAGGGAGAAGGACCCCTCGGGGCAATTTCTAACCAATTGAAAGGCTGGGTGGGACAAGCGCGGGTGGTGCTGACTTGTCGGCTGAATGTCTGGGAGGCAAACCGCAACGTGCTGGCGGACAATTTTGAGATTTATCGCACCTTGGATTTTAGTTATGGGGATAGTACAAAGCCGGATAGAGTGGGAGAATTTATCGCCAAGTGGTTCAACAAAACGCCAAATTTAGGTCAGGAATTGCGACAGGAGTTAGACAAACCAGGAAAAGAGCGCATCACAGATTTGGTGAAAAATCCCCTGCGGTTGGCGCTGTTGTGCAGCACTTGGAATTGGTGGCGCGATCGTGGGGGTTTGCCAGATACAAAGGCGAAACTTTATCAGGGATTTATCGAGAAGTTTTATGATTGGAAAGGCAAGGAACCCACAAATTATACTCAGCGGGAGAAATTAAATCGGGCATTGGGAGAGTTGGCCAAGTTGGCGATCGACCAAACTGAATCCCGGTTTCGACTTAAGCACAGTCTGGTTTGTCAGGTATTGGGGCAACCAGATGAGGAGTTGTTTGGGTTGGCGTTGAAATTGGGTTGGTTGAACAAGGTTGGTTTGGCGGCTGAAAGCCCCGATGAAACAGTTTATGCTTTCTGGCATCCCACGTTTGAGGAATATTTTGCTGCTTTGGCAATTGACGATCGGGATTATTTCTTACCTCGCGAACACAAAGATAGACCTGTTCAATATAAAGATAATCCAAAGCGATATAAGCCATACCGCATTTTCGAGTCGCAGTGGAAAGAGGTGATTTTGCTGTGGTTGGGGCGAGGGGAGAAGCGCTTAAGGGAGCAGAAAGAGGAATTTATTAATGATTTGGTTAATTTTGAGGATGGATGTGGAGAATGGGGCCATCAAGATAAAGTAGATAAAGGTTGTTATGAATATCGAGCCTATTTTTTAGTCGCGGCCGCAATTGCCGAATTTTATGATTATTCCCAAATAGATGAAATAATAGGGCAAATTGTTAAGTGGAGATTGGGTTATTTCGATACTCAAAAACAAAAGGGGGTAAAATTTTTCAATGTAATTAGCAACGCAGCTATGGAAGCATTGCAACAGACACACCGCCCAAAAGCGATCGCTGCTTTGGTGGAACGGCTCAATTCTCACGATCTTAGAGATGATATCCGTGGGGAAGTGGCGGCAAGCTTAGGGAAAATTGGTCAAGGCAATCAAACAGCGATCGATGCTTTAGTGCAACAGCTCAATTCTCCCACTCTCGATCATTTAACCCTTTGGGAAGTAACATTGAGCTTAGACAAAATTGCCACAGGCAATCAAAAAGCGATCGCTGCTTTTGAGCAATTACTTAAGCTTAATCTTGATGGTTCCGCCCGTTGTCTAGTGCCAGCGACTTTAGGATACATTGACCCAGGCAATCAAAAAGCGATCGCTGCTTTGGAGCAACTGCTCGATTCTTCCATTCTTGATGACTCTCGCACGCAAGTGGCTGTAATCTTAAAGGAAATTGACCCAGGCAATCAAAAAGCGATCCCTGCTTTGGAGGAACTGATCACTTCTGGTGCTCTTAATGATGACACCCGTAGGGAAGTGGCAGCAAGCTTAGGGAAAATTGACCCCGGCAATCAAAAAGCGATCGATACTTTGGTGCAACAGCTCATTACTTCCGCTTTTGATGAGGAGTATGATAGCACCAGCGGAAAAGTGGCAGTAATGTTAGAGGAAATTAGTCAAGGCAATCAAAAAGTGATCGATGCTTTGGTGGAACTGCTCACTTCTGGCGATCTTAATAATTACACCCGTAGGGAAGTGACAGCAAGCTTAGGGAAAATTGACCCAGGCAATCAAAAAACGATCGATGCTTTGGAGGAACTGCTCACTTCTGGCGCTGTTAATGATGATGACACCCGTAGGGAAGTGGCAGCAAGCTTAGGGAAAATTGATCCAGGCAATCAAAAAGCGATCGATGCTTTGGAGCAACTGCTCACTTCTTCCAATTACATCCGTAGGGAAGTGGCAGAAAGCTTAGGGAAAATTGATCCAGGCAATCAAAAAGCGATCGATGCTTTGGAGCAACTGCTCACTTCTTCCAATTACATCCGTAGGGAAGTGGCAGAAAGCTTAGGGAAAATTGATCCAGGCAATCAAAAAGCGATCGATGCTTTGGTGCAACTGCTCAATTCATTACATCGTAATGACTTAACCTTTTTACGAGTGATACAAAACTTAGGGAACATTGGTCAAGACAATCAAACAGCGATCGATGCTTTGGTGCAACTGCTGAGTTCTCCCAATCTTGCTCGTGGCACCCGTTGGCAAGTGGCAGAAACCTTAGAGAAAATGAAAATCGATACAGACAAGCAGTGTGCAGTCATCACAGCCTTAAAAGCCAACGTCAATGACTCTCAGCAAATTGATGAGCGAGGCTACAAATTAATCTGGCACTACGCTCAAAATCTGCCCTACCCCGACTTCTATCAAGCTTGGCACCAAGACACCCTTACCAACACCGCAACAGCAAACCTCAACATAGCAAACTTACCCCAAGTCCTTGCCGAAGCGATTAACAATCAACCCGAATTATGCAGCAAAGTAAAGCTAATTTGCATCGACATACACCAATTCATCGACCCGGATAACCCCGCCCAAGAAATTTACGATGAAATTCTAAATCAAAATTATCCAGAGTGGCCGAATGGGTATCCCGATACAATGCAAAAACTCAAAATTTATTGGAATTACCTGCGCCGCCAAAGCGAAATCCCCCTGTTTTTCATCTGCTACGATTCCACCGCACTCTCAGCCACACCCACAGGATTTAGCGATTCATTTCTGAAAGCTTTAAGCAAATTCGATCGCGCGATTTGTGTGGTGTGCGAACAAGAAAATATTCCCTTGCCAACTTTTTCACCCAGTCAACCCGATTTAGTCGCTGCTGTTGTAGCATGGATGCGGCGAAGTATACTATAAAATAGACATCCTATTTAAGAGTCGATCGACAAAGCAGCAACTATGACACTTACAAAGACCGAGTATAAATATATAGAACTCAACGAAGACAATGTTCCCATCATAGCCGGAACTACGATGAAAGTCGTTGAATTAGTCGAAGCTCAGATAGCTTATGGTTGGAGTCCCGCAGAATTACACCTCAATCATCGCTACTTAACTATGAGCCAAATTCTTTCTGCCTTAGCTTATTATTGGGATCGCAAACAAGAACTCGATGCAGAAATCAAGCGACGAGAAGAGTATGTTAAACAGGCCGAAATTGAAGCTGGCGAATCTCCTTTTGCTGCTAGACTACGTGATCAAGGGCTATTGAAATGAGTCTAGCACTTTATATGGATGAACACATCCATTCAGCTATTACAGTTGGTTTACGTCTTCGAGATGTAGATGTTTTAACTGTTCAAGAAGATGGACGTGCTGGTACACCCGATACTATTTTACTCGATCGAGCTATGGAACTTGGGCGAGTTATGTTTTCACAAGACCAAGATTTTTTAATTGAAGCAAAACGTCGTCAAGCTGAAGATATAAACTTCTCTGGTGTTATCTTTGCTCGTCAGTCTCGCGTTTCCATTGGTGATTGTATCCGCGACTTGGAAATAATTACTAAACTTGGCGAACTGGAAGAATTTGCTAATCAAGTTCAATATTTGCCTTTGTAGCTTCCCTTACATTCACCCCTTGACACAAACCACCTGCTTCAAAGTCGCCACAACTTCCACCAAATCTGACTGCTGACTCATCACCTCATCAATCGGCTTATAAGCCCCCGGAATTTCATCTAAAAATTGCTCATCTTTCCGGCACTCAACCCCGTCAGTCTGCCGCACAAAATCATCGAGAGTGAATACATTCTTCGCTTGAGTGCGAGACATCAAGCGCCCCGCACCGTGACTGCAACTACAGTAACTTTCAGCATTTCCCTTCCCTTTAACAATAAAAGACTTCGCCCCCATCGAACCCGGAATAATCCCGTAATCCTCAACATCCGCGCGCACAGCACCCTTGCGAGTAACATACACATCTTCGCCAAAATGCACCTCTTTTTCCGCGTAATTGTGGTGGCAATTCACCTCTAATAATGGCTTAACAGATTTGCCGCCCGCGACGTGCTTTTCCACAATTCGCTTAAACCGATTCATCATTACATCGCGATTAAAACGAGCATAATCTTGCGCCCACTGCAAATCGTGCCAGTAAGCCGCAAACTCCCGCGTACCCGCCACAAAATAAGCCAAATCTTTGTCAGCCAGATTAATTTCTGCCAGTTTAGCTAAATCTTTAGCAGTCTCGATGTGCTGCTGTGCGAGCAAATTTCCAATGCCGCGAGAACCGGAGTGCAGCATCAGCCAAACAAAGTTTTCAGTATCAACGCACACCTCAATAAAATGATTGCCGCCGCCGAGGGAACCCATTTGTTTTAAGGCTTTATTGTTTTGATGCTGCACACCTTGATGAAGTTCCTTAAATTCACCCCATTTTTGCCAGTTAGTGACGGTTTTTTCTACTTCTTTATTTTCCGCCAAGCCCACAGGAATCGCCGCTTCGATATCGAGTCGAATTTGTTTGAGTTTGCCTTCTAATTTGTTGGC
The DNA here is from genome assembly GCF_036702475.1 of Microcoleus sp. D2_18a_B4. Classification (NCBI taxonomy): domain Bacteria; kingdom Bacillati; phylum Cyanobacteriota; class Cyanophyceae; order Oscillatoriales; family Microcoleaceae; genus Microcoleus; species Microcoleus sp. D2_18a_B4. Next base: position 12,935 of record NZ_JAUBTL010000034.1, on the reverse strand, counting down.
GGTGAAAGGCATTTTCACAGCCATCATGCCGCAGTTATGGACAAATACTCCCGCAGTTAACGCAAAGTTGCCGTATTCGGGAACTGTTAGGCAATAGACATCTTCCTTTTCAACTAAAGGAATAATATCAACAACTTTGTGGTTGTAGCCGTGCTGATTTTTCCGATGATTGTGAAGTCCGATAGGAGTTTTAATTTTATCTCCACAAGTCTCACAAGGGTATAGCCGATTAGCAATTTCTTTACTCTTTGCTTTACCCTTTTCACTCTGATTGTAATTAATTAGATACTGCTTTCCTCGTTCGCCATTCCCTGCAACTAACTCTCTGAAGTGTTCGGGATTATTCTCCATATACTTAAGGATATTTTTCGTTCCGCGTTCTGCATAATATCTGTGTCCGTCTGAGGTTTGAGCTTTATCAGCTAGGGCTTGCTTTCTTTTCTGTTCAAATTCCAGAGATTGCCAATAGGTGTTTCTATCAACCAATGAGCGGTGATAGGCAGAGTGGTCATTATTACCCATGAATTCTAAATTTTCGGGTCTATTATCTGCGGTATCAAAGTTTTTGTGATGAATCACAGTTCTCTGATTGTGGAAAGATGGTATGTCTCCTAACGAACCAGAACGAGCAATCATCCAATGAGCTTTCTGCCATCTACCTGAATAGTTTTGCTGTACTAAGGTATACCCATCCTTATCTATTTTGGAATAAAAGGGCATCAATGACGTTCCAGTTGTCAAATCCCGCGCTTCTCGGTATTCACCATTCCGCAACATGAATTGATGATCCGGAGTGCATTTGATTTCTTCTCCATTATCCAGTACCACTTTAACCAGTTCGGCATTCTTTCTAGTTAATTTGGCTGTAGCCTTAGCAGCAACAATTCGGCCTGTTTCTGTACAGGAGTAGATAAAAATTTCTTTTTGACTCCTAGCCAGTTCCCCGATCGCATAAGATTTGCCATCAACTAGAGGAATTTGTGTATCATCAGTAAAACAGCCAATATCCACGCCCACAGCAGCCGGAATAATCGCTTCTTTTGTGGCAATTACTGAACCGACTAAAGCACCTTTTCCTAAATGTACGTCGGGCATTAGCGCGACGTGTTTGAATACAAAGGGCAAAGATGCTACGTTTGCGGTCATCTTGGTTTCTTTTTCGCCCAGGGGGTGATTTGCCCAAGATAATACTGGTTTTGGGGCTGATATGTCTAATTTTTCGTAGGGCATTTTTGTTTAAGTTTGTTTTCTCAGGTTTTTTGTAGTATTATTGTAACATAAAGCTTTTGGATGTCAAACACACTAATTCTCGTAGGGTGCGGAGCGTCGGGAATTTCGCTCGGGAGTCAGAGAGTATTGACGCTCCGCACCTTACCGACTAATTCTAGGAGCGTCCTGTATGGGAAATCCTTAAGAGATGCCCAAAGATTGAATGAATAATTTACTGTAGGGTGCGGATGGTTGTACCTTCGCCAGCGAACCAAACAGCTCTTTTCCTCCGAATATAACTAATGTCTTCTGTTTCGAGTTAAGTTCTTGACTCGGCAGTTGTGAGTGAACGGAAAGAATCCTATCTGAATCAAATCGATAAAAACATTCCAAGTCGCCGCAAACCTCTTCTTTAAGATCCTTAAGAGTGGGGTAAAGTTCTTTACAGGAACGTGGCTCGTGACCGATTAAAATCAGTTCATCTGATATTTCCATTTTGTCAATATCGATGATATACATTCTCCCTTCATCAGTGTTGGCTAGAAGGCGATCGTCTGATAGGTAGCACATATAGTAGTGAAAACCGTTATTAGAATCAGACCAAGGCCATTCGCATATTCCAATTAGATTGCACTCAGGAAAACTGAATCGGCTGATTTGTCGCCCGCAACCATGTACAATCACAAATTCGCTGCCAGCAGGATGAAATTCTGGAGGCGATGCGTCATCAGGAAATGGAACTTCCACGGCGTGAATTTCCGTACCATCATCATAAAGCCAATAGATTTGCGATTCGCCCTGACCGTCGCCAGCCCAAACAGCTAAAATTTGATTTTCCGGGTGTGGGTGAAACGAGAAAGAGCTCAATCCAAAAGAGTCTTCGAGCAAAAGTTGTCGCTGAATTTGCCACGAATTGGTATCGCGAATTTGAATCTCGACTTCCTCGCCTTCAATTAATTTCATGCACCAAAAACGCAAGCCGTCTGCATCAAACCAGCAGTCCTGAAATCCATTATCGTTATACAAATATGAAACTTTAACAGGAGGGTTAGGTAGCTGTTCTTCAAAAACTAGCTGGTTTTCTGCTGCCACAATTGCTAAATGATTGCCATTTGCCATAATTGCTGCCAGCAAATCGCCTTTGGGGCTGATGGCTGAATGGCTAATTTCGTCGGGAAGCTGGTATTCGTATTTTGGCGACAAGTTGCGATCGACTAAAGTGACTTTTTTGCGATCGCCACTGACAATGGTCGCCCACTCGGAATTAATGGGTTGATTTATGTGTGAGAACGACCAGTCAATTTGTATTTCATTTTTTGGTAAAATCAGCATAAAGATATTTCAGCGTAAATAAGCTCTATTTTAACTGAAATTTTGCAGCATTTATCGTAGGGTGCGTCAGTCTGGAATTTCTTTGGGGAGTCAGAGACTGTTTACTGACGCACCTTACCGACTAATTATCGGCGCGTCAACTTAACATCAAATGCAGTACCGGTATTGTTGGTAAATCCGACACTCCGACAGGGAATGAATTCCCTGTCTCATAGCTAAAGTCCTCTGAAAGAGGACTGAAATAGATCGTATTTTTCCTCAAAATCTACAGTCGGTTTTAACCGACAGTCCGACAGGGAATGAATTCCCTGTCTCATAGCAAAAGTCCTCTGAAAGAGGACTGAAATAGATCGCACTTCCCGTCAAAATCTACAGTCGGTTTTAACCGACTTTCGCTATGAGGCAGGGAATTCATTCCCTGTCGGATTGTGGGAAAAGCGCGTATTTGCTGGCACTAAATTATTACAAATTCGGAGTCTTTCTTCCCGCCTTCTGCAGGGGAATAACAACCCCGTGCGGCTTCTTTTTCGCTGCAAACATCCCGAAGAAATCGTGCAGCAAAATATAGAAACACGGAATAATAAACAGCGTCAGCAGCGTCGCCAGCGACAAACCGGAAAACACCACCACACCCAAAGGTTGCAGAAACTCCGAACCCTCTCCAATTCCCAAAGCTAGGGGAAACAAACCCAAAACTGTAGTAATAGTTGTCATCAAAATCGGCCGCAAGCGCTGAGGTGCCGCCCTGAGAATTGCTGTTGTGCGATCGACTCCTTCATCTTCCAGGATTTGGTTCGCCAACTCGATCATAATGATGCCGTTATTCACCACAATTCCCACTAGCAAAATTGCACCGATCATCACCGTCGCACCGATCGCAGTTTTGGTCACATAAAGCCCGAATACTCCCGCCGCCAACGCCAGTGGCACTGTCAGCAAAATCACCAGCGGGTCAACCAGGGAATTGTACTGCACCGCCATCGCTACAAACACTAAAAAAGTCGCCAATCCGCCCAAAAGTTTTAGAGAAGTTTGCAATTGCTGATTAGTTTCAGCAGCAGAACTCGGCACAATGCTTACTCCTCGCGGCAACTTCATTTCTGATAAAACTGCATCGACTTGCTGGACAGCATCGCCGAGACTTGCGCCCCGATTCAAGTTTCCTACAACTAAGAAAACTTGCCGCTGGTTGAGACGCTGAATTTCTCCTGGTGCTTTGCCGATCGTAATATTTGCCACATCGCTTAAACGGATGATGCTATTATTGCCGCCAGATAAGGGAATTTGTCCGAGTTGAGCAATAGATTTTACAGAAGTGCGATCGAACTGCACCCGCACATCTACCAAGCGGTTTCCCCGCTGCAATTGAGTCGGAACAGCACCTTCAATTGCTGTCTGAATCGTCTCCCCAATGTCTTGGGCCGTCAGCCCGTACACAGCGGCCTTTTCCCAGTCTGGACGAATTTGCACTTCTGACTGCGGCGCGTCTCCGTCCGGGCGAAACCGGGCTAATTTTACCTTCTCATCTAATTCTTTTAATATCTGACGACCTGCTTGCTGCAATACTTCTTCAGTTGGCCCCTGAACCACCACATCAATTTCGCCGCCCCGCACTGGGGAATTAGTTAAAACTAAACCCCTAATCGATTCTGGAACTAGCCGCAGACGAGTTCCTTTAGGAACGTCAAGTTTCTTGAATTCCTCAGTCATTCTTTCCGTAAAAGCGATGGTATTCGTACCTGGTTTTAGCGTGATTGTGCTGCTTCCCCTGAGCAAATTTTCAACTGTATTGTTGCCGAAAAGCAGCCCTCCCGCTGTCGTTAAAGTGTACGCTGTTTCTGGCTGTGCGAGCAGAAGTTTATCGGCGGCGGCAACCACTTTTTGATTTGTTTCCAAGTTAGTACCCGGAGGAAACAAAGCAAATAATCGGGCTTGACTTGTATTAACTCTCGGCAAAATTTCTTGGGGGATTTGACCTGCCATCACCCAAGTGCCGCCGCCTAAAATCACAAAAGCGAGGGCAATGATAATTAACCGCAAACCCAGCACTTTTGACAGCATTGAACCGTAGGCCCGCGTGCCGTTTTCAAAACCGCGATTGAAATGTTTTATCGGCCCGAACTGACTGATACCGCTGGAATAAGACATTCCCATCAAGCGAGAAGTCAGCATCGGCACTACAGTTAAAGCTACTAGCAGAGACGCTGCTACTGCAAAGCTAATTGTCAAAATCAATTCGTTAAATAGCAGCGAAAAGAAGCCACCGATCAGCAGGAATGGCAGCACTGATACTAAGTTAGCGGCAGTGGAGGCAATCATTGCTGATTCTACTTCTTCACTCCGCTCTACAGACTCTTCTATCGTGCGTTCTTTCCGATCTTTGATTCTGCCTTTTTTCAGATGAGGGTTGCTGTCTAGACCGACTACAATATTTTCTAAAATAACTACGCTGGTATCGATCGCCTGACCAATTCCTAACGCTAAACCGCCTAAACTAAACAAGTTCAGCGACAAGCCGAACAGCCGCATTAAAATAATGGCTGCTAGAGTACACAGGGGAATAGTCAGAGAGATAATCAGGGTTTGTCTCAGGGAACCTAGAAAGAACAAAACTGCGATCGCAGCCAGCACTGCCCCTGAAACCCCCGCATTCGCCACATCGGCTAAGGAATTGCGGATAAATCTGGATTCGTCTAAGGTAGTAACTACGGTCATGTCCGCCGAAATTAACCCGGAATCCTGCATTTCTTTGATGCGATTTTTCACTCCGTCTACAACAGTAATCGTGTTGGCGTCCGGCTGTTTCAAGATGCTAATTTTAACGGCTGGTTTTTGATTGAGAAAAACTTTGACTCGCTGTTCTTCTGTACCGTCATTGACTTGGGCAAAATCGCGCAGGTAGACTCGTTTTGGCGGGTTGGAACCGGATACTTGAAAGGAAAGATTGGCGATTTCCGAGGCTGTTTTAAAGCGACCAATTGTGCGCGTCAGCGGTTCGTTTGATTCTTGCCGCAGCCGGCCGCCGGAAGTGTCTAAATTGCGCGAACGCAAAGCATTAAAAACGTCGTTGAGATTAACTCCTAAACTTTGCAGCCGATTCAGGTCAATATTAACTTGAATTTCTTCTTGAACGCCGCCGGAAATGTCAACGGAAGCGACTCCGGGAATCACGTTTATTTCCCTGGCTAATTCTTCATCGGCAAATACCCGCAAATCTACCCCTTGGCGTGAGTCTGAAGTCAGGGCAAATTCGTAAACCGGCTGTTGAGAAGGGTCAAATTTAAATAGATTTGGCGATTCAACTGTATCAGGAAGTCGGTTGCGAATGCGGTTGACGGAGGCTGTAGCGTCGTTGAGGGCTTGGTCGATATTGCCGCCGGGTCTAAAGAATAAATCGACGCTGACTTGTCCTTCCCGCGTGCGGGAGAAAACTTGCGTGACTCCTTCTGTTGCTGAAAGTCCTTGTTCGAGGGGGCGGGTAATTTCGTCAACTGCCACTTCTGGGGAGACTCCGGGGGCGTCTAAGCGCACGCTGATGCGGGGATAGGTGATGGAGGGCAGCAAGTCAACGGGCAGTTGGGTTATGTAGAAAATGCCCACGACTATAATGGCAAGTGTCAGCATGAGGGTGCCGATGTGGCGGCGAATGGCTGTCGCGCTAATACTGAATCCGGTTTTGTCGGGAGTCATTCGATTTTAGATTTTAGATTTTAGATTAAAGAATTGAAAAGTTTACCCCGTCAGTCAGCCTGCAAAGGAATGAATCGCGGGGCTGGCGACTAAATTGTTTTCGGTCAGGCTTTATTGTGTATCGGGAGTGAGAGAATATTTACGCTCCGCACCTGACAAGTAGTATAATAAATTTTAATAAATTGTCAAAAATGTTTTTTTGAATATTCCTTTAGAGGTAGTCGATCGCCCAAAACGCAGATTGGCAGAAATTGCCAGGGGCTTTTGAATCTCTCTAAGTTATCGCCATCAGGAACAGGCAAGATGCCTGTTCCACAACAAATAAACTTTCTTGTGGAACAGGCATCTTGCCTGTTCCTAAAGTCTTCTTCCCTTTTCCCTCTTCTTTATTCCTTCTTCCCTCTTCCTGACATCCGTTACATCCGTTACAGAATCCGTTGCCGAACTTCCTTCATTTACTGTACTTGAGATCCGTGGGCACGGGGGTCGGAGCTACTTGTTTTCACAGGCCCTGTGGGTGGAGTAAAATTAGAAACTTGACCTGCCGCTTGGACGTGTGGCAGAGGTTTTCCTGCAATTAAAGCATCTAAGTTAGCTTCCATAATAGTGCGTGGCATTTCGCCCATTGTTTCAGCAACGGCGCTGCCTTTATCGTTCAAATAGACAAAGTGCGGAATGCCATCTACTCGATATTTTGTGATTTCTGGCAGCCATTTGTCATTGTCTACATTCAGCATCACAAAATTCATCGGTTCGGCGTATTTCTGTTTGATTTCGCTCAGATCTTTAGCCATTGCCTGACAGCTACCGCACCAATTAGCATAAAATTCCATGAGTGTCGGTTTGCCATTTACCAAAGCTGTTTCTAATGGCGTTGAAGCTTTTGCCATGTCGGTGAGACTGCTTGACGGCGTTTGGGTTTGCAGCCCGAAGAAGATGGATATTGAAAGGACGATCGCTGCTAACACGATCAATAAGTTTCTGAGGCGGGTGGCGACTTTTGTTTCGGGATTTTTGGCGACGGGGGCGACAGTTGACTTGGGGGAATTCTGGGTCATAAAATAAATTGCGCTTTGATTTCTATGTTTTTATTTTAAATAATACAGCATATTCCATGTATGTGCGGTACACACAATCTTGTAGTAAGTAAGGTGCGTCGCCACCAACAATCTGCAAGTTCCATTTAAAAGGTCGCAGCGACGCACCCTACATATTAAAATCACACAATATAAATTTAGCGGCTACTGTACTTCATCAACCTGGAATATGCTGTAGATTCAGATTATAGCACATTTTGAGATAATCAGACCCATCTCATAAAAATTTGTGCTAAAAGCAGTAATTAGACCAAGTGCGCTAAAACATAAGATAACAAAGATTGTTTGTAAATTACCGAGGACTTGCAGGGTGAAAAAACGGGTAACACTGACGTTTCCCCAACGATCGATCCAAATGCCTGTCACCTATCGACTGGCAAAGGATTTTAATGTTGCAGCCAACATTATCCGCGCTCAGGTGGCTCCCAACCAAGTGGGCAAACTGGTGCTAGAGTTATCAGGGGACATCGACCAACTAGAAGCGGCGATCGACTGGATGCGATCGCAAAATATCGGCGTTTCCCTAGCCAGTCGCGAAATACTCATAGACGAAGATATCTGCGTTGACTGCGGTTTGTGTACGGGGGTTTGCCCGACAGAAGCCTTGACCCTGGACCCAGAAAGCTTTAAACTAAGTTTTGCTCGATCGCGGTGTATCGTTTGCGAGCAGTGCATCCCTACCTGTCCGGTGCAAGCTATTTCTACTAACCTCTAGAACCTGTACAAACTCATCGGGTTCATCATCTTTTTTTTGCCTGGTTCTCCTAATTGTGCCATTGGATGAAAAAAAACTCTTGGGTTTCCCTAACTCTACTTTTTGTTACTTATTTTAGTTTTGGCTGGAAATTATCTGAGTTTGATGTTCCACCGCACCTGACTTGGTTTCTAGCCATAGCTTCAATTTTAGTGTTGGCTGTCGCCTTGTCGTTCCCTCTGAGAGACATAAAATCCTTAATTTTGCGGTGGTTTTCGAGTGATATTGGTGCTTTTCTTTCTATTATTGTAGGAGCTTTTGTGGCAGTGGTAGTTTTTGCTTGGCTGCACCTTTTTGCTACTTGTTTACTCTTGATTTCAGCCGGAGCTTTGGCAAGACTCGATATTCAAATGTCTGGTTGGAAGAATTGGCGGGCTTTTGCGGTATTAGCTACCATTTCTTTAACAGGTGTGGGGTTGGGTGGAGCGATCGAGTTTTGGTCAAGGACAGGCAAGCTCGTATTCTCTTAATGAGGAACGGGAAATTCATCCAACCAAATTCTATAACTCGCAATGGATATTTAGCCGAAAACTATCAGATCGCCCATCAATAAATACAGCTTATTTTTTTGGGAGCATCTCAATGAAAGCACCCCTCCGCTAGAAATTGGAGGCAGGAGACAGGAGCCAGGAGCCAGGAGGAAAGAGTCAGAAGGAAGGAGCCAGAAGAAGTGTTTTTACAAATATGAGATGCTCCCATTTTTTTTCAATCCCCCACCCCCGGATTAATTCCCCGTTCCGCGCCGTAATCATAGCAGTTTTCAAGCCTCGTGAGGTAAAGCTTCTCAATTGCCGATTCCCCGTTGCGCGTTACTAATTCCCAATTACTGATTACCAATTACCAATTACCGACGAACCTGGAGTGGAACTGAAAACCGCTATCGCAGTATTGAGGTGGAGGGACTGTTGCTCAAAATGTTATTGCCAAGAGCCCGCAAGTCCCAATACGGTTCAGTTAAGCTCGATCCCCCCTAACCCCCCTTCTTAAGGGGGGGACAAGAGTCTTCTCAAAGTCCCCCAACAATCAGGGGGATTTAGGGGGATCTGCGAGGAATAAAGAGTTTTAACCCAAGCGTATTGCCGCAAGTCCCGCAGCCAAAAACTCATCGCAATAAAAAAGCAGCTTTTGGGAGCTGCTCGTCAGAATGCATGAGGTATTGTTTTTAGAATAGGGCAGATTAAATTCGATCGGTGCTGGGTTACATTTTTTGATACGGGAGAGTTGATGAGGGAATGGACGATCGTAAAATCGTCACATAGGAGGATAGCATTGATGCTAAATTTCCCGACAATCAAGTTAGCGTTTAACTGTCCTTGCGCCCTACAGCCCTTCAGCGGTGGGGCCATTTTATTTTTAGGGAGAACTCAATAGCCGGCTTTAACGCATCAGATGAGTCTGCCATTAGTTCTTGTATAAAATCTCCGCATCGCCACATCCTCATACTTTTGAAAGTTACGCATCACATCCAGTCAAACCCGGTGGATTGCAAAATATTGGGTGGTTAAACGGGCACACTCAGACAAAAACCAGTATTTTCACCGAAGTCATACCATTATAGATTTTAGATTTTGGGAATGACTGATGAAGCTGGTGGTTTGGAGCTGGCGTATAGTTGCATTATTTTTTTGAACTGGTATCAAAAGTCCCCACAAACCTGTTATTTTCTTAGAAACTCGGTTTCTGAATGTATCAATTGAGATCGGGCCCGGTTTCTGGTTTGATAACTTTTTGGATTTCCTCGATCGCCCTAGTCGCCACTGCTTCAGGCCTTTCACCCACACCAGCATAGACTCGGACATCTGCTTGAGTGTAGAAACGCTCTCGCTCTTTCAAAAGGCTTTGCAGCTTAGATTTGATCTCGCCCTCCTGCAGTAGGGGTCGAGCGGTGTCCGAACGCAGTCGATCGTACAATTGATCAACAGGCACATCCAGCCAAACTACTACACCGTAGTGCAAGTAACCCCAATTCATCGATCGCGTCACAATGCCGCCGCCCGTAGCCACGACAGAATTTTGATACGCAGACAACTCACCGAGCACTTTAGTTTCTAGTTCCCGAAAAGCCTCTTCCCCTTCTCGATCGAAAATCTCAGCAATTGACTGATTAGCAACTCGAACAATTAGTTCATCAGTATCAAAAAAACGGTATTTTAATTTTTTTGCCAAAATCCGCCCCACCGTTGTTTTTCCCGCACCCATCATCCCGACAAGATAAATATTTACTCCCCTCAACCCATCCACTGCCAAATCCTCCGATATTTTTCTATTTTTTCAGGTTAATCGATCCGCCACTGAGGCCATCATCGTCATCAAACTCATCACCCTCATCCAATCCCCAATCATCCTCTGCTTCTGCCATAGGATTTATTGGTGCTTCATCAGCCGGTTTAGGAATATCCCCTCCCGGAGGAACCAGCACCCGATACTCTGCATCGTATACAGACTCTGTTTGTCCCACCCCAGACTGACTCGGATCTCGATAGCCGTAAGAATATACTGAGCCAGCCCAAGACTTGCTTTTCGGTTCCTGCTGAGCTTCGTAAGCCCTCGGATTTGCCGCTGGAACATCATTTACCTGCGGTCGATCGGGAAAATCGCGATCGTCCCCCCAATCGTCATCACCCCCTTGAGAACCCGATTTTGAGCCATCTGAGACCCAATCGTCCTCATCGTCTGCCGCTGCATAAGTCCCCGGTTGAGCGTAATTCTTCGCCCCATCCGGGTTCGGAGTTTCTTGCAGGAAAGTCCCGGCTCTGTAACCCGCCGATGTGCCGTATTCAGTTCGGTAGGAACCAGCAGCCTGAGTTTGGCTATTTTCCCTATTCAGATCCGGGTCAATTCCCTGTTTTCTAGGAGGGGGAGGCGGCGTGTAAGGCGTTCTCCTGTCCTCCGGGAAAGTATCGGGACGGCTGCGACTGGATCGGCCGCTGCGGTCTCCCGTTGGAGATAGGTAATTTGAAAAAGCGAGCAAACCCGAAATCAATAAAGACGTGATAGCTCCCACCACCATGCTCAGCAAAATCCAGATAGATAATGGCAAAGCAGGCGATCGAACTCCCAAAAACACCAGCGATAGTGCCGGCTCCACATTTTGCAGGGCAAAAATAGTCAGCCCCACCACAATTACTAGCAAAAAAACAGGACGCATATTAAAAATATTGGTAATAGGTAATTGGTAATTGCTAATTGCTAATTAAAAGTGACATACTCCTACATTAAGCTGAGTACAGCTATAATGTAGGCTTCTCAGCGACTCCAGCTATTGCTTCGGACATTAACTGAGCTTTAAAGACGGGATGACCCACCGCCCTATTTTTGATTACGATAGCTGCATTGTGATCGCGGTCAAGACTACATCCACAATTTGGGCAGTCGTGCCATCTTTCATGCAACTTTTTAGGTACTTTTTCACCGCAATTAGAGCAATCTTGTGAAGAGTTATAAGCACATACGGTCATCACCAACAAACCAGCATTTACAGCTTTGTTTATTAGAATCGACAGAAAGCTTGACCACCCAGCATCCAACACAGATTTAGCCAATCTTGTACGAGCAAGTCCCTTGACATTCAAGTCTTCAACTGCAACAACCTCATATTTTTTCAAGAGATTGTTAGCAGTTTTGAAATGAAAGTCTTTACGTTTGTCGGCTACTTTCTTGTGACACTTCCCCAGTTGCTTAACTGCTTTGTGTCTCCGGCTGCTACCTTTTTTACGGCGCGAGACTCGCTTCTGAATAGTCCGCAGGCGTTTTTGAGCTTTGCGGTAATGCTGAGGAATCGCCACCGTCTCCCCTTCTGATGTTGTCAAAAAATCCTTCAACCCCATATCAATGCCAGCAATTTTTTGAGGATTAAAATCTGGTTTAATTTCCGGGACTGTCGAGTCTTCCAAGCTGAGAGTTGCATAGTAACCATCAGCTTTTTTGGTGACAGAGACGGTTTTGATTTTAAATCCATCAGGTATTGAACGGTGTAAAATAACTTTGACTTTTCCGAACATCGGCAAGTTAATTAAGTTATTTTGCAAGCAGCCGTCTTTAACTTGAGGGTAAGTGAACGTGCGGTAACGACTACGCGGCTTGAATCTAGGTCTACCGCTGCGTTTCCCGTTGCTATCACCTTTCAGGAAACGATCAAAAGTTACCTTAACTCGCTTAACTACATCTTGAAGAACTTGAGAGTAAACTCCGGCATACCAAGGATGAGTTTTCTTGAGTTGAGGTAACGTCTTTTTCTGGCTGTAATAGTCGGGATTTTCCCGCAGTTCGGGTAAGTGGCAAACTAGCGGACACGCATTGATGGGAGAACGATTTTGTTCGTACCAATTAAATCGATCTGCCAACAAATAGTTGTACTGAGCGCACAGCAGAGACAGCCATCTGTCAATCTCAGTGGCTTGCAACTTTGTTGGACGTAATCGATACTGGTAAGAAGTTCTCATTGAGTAGTAAATGTTTGATTGCAGTCGCTACGCATCAATTAGTGTTAATGTACCCGAATACGTTACTTGATGTCAAGTGCATGAGTGAATGTTTTATCCATAAAATAAGAGAGGTTTCTAGCCTTAATTGCTAGTATTTACCACCAAGTATTGACACGTCGAAGAATTTGTTTGTCTCGTCATCCACCCGCTCACTGCTCAATGCTTGCGCCTGTGAGATTGCTTAGCGGGTCGAATCCTCACCTCACCGCGTCTTTCATCCCACACTAACCGAAGCGGTATAGTGTGGGGATTCCCGTCTGTTTAGCTAACAAATCATCAATAACAAATAACAAACTGTCAACTGTCAACTGTCAACTGTCAACTGTCAACTGTCAACTGTCAACTGTCAACTGTCAACTGTCAACTGTC
>NZ_JAUBTL010000033.1:8957-78294 GCF_036702475.1 Microcoleus sp. D2_18a_B4 | reverse complement strand
CTTTTCTCCTGGCTCCTGACTCCTGACTCCTAATTCCAATTTCGAGCTTTGCTGCTTTCATTGAGATGCTCCCTCCGTTTCTCTGTATCCTCTGCGCCCTCTGCGGTTTAATTCGGTTCTATAAACAAGAGCGAAAACCGCATAGGGAAAATGCCACTGTCGATCGAGAAATTTGGGCGTCAACTGCTGAAGTTGACACGACGAAAGGCACGGCCCCTTACCCTAATTGGGGGTAACTAACGGCGATTTACTTGTAACCAAATTTCCAGCGTCACCAGCAGCCACAGCTTCAGCCCATAGCGGGGAAAAACTTCGCCACGATAGTTTAGCCACTCGCGGATTAGTGTTCGATCGAGGTAAGGCGCGATCGCCGCATGACGATTCAGCAACAACGATCGCGCTTGCCGCTGCCAATCCCTCAAAAACCACTGCTGCATCGACATCACCATGCCACTTTTCGGACGGTTAACAATGACATCGGGCAGCAAATCTGCCACAGCAGCTTTGAGAACCGCTTTTTCCTGCGCGCCCGAAAGCTTATATTCTGAAGGGATTTGCAAACTCAGCGCCACCATCCGCGAATCAAATAAAGGCGATCGAGCTTTTAGTCCCGCCGCAGCAGTGAGATTATTCACCTTGGTCAAAATGTAATCGGCTCCTTTAAACTCAATGTTGAGCCGCATCAGCCGATTCAAAAACGTCGTTTCTGTCTGTTGCAATTCCTCAGCAAACACGGAAGGCGCATTCTTCACCTTTTCCCAAACCTCCGGCTTCAGCAAACGTGGCAAATCCACATAGCATTTTTGAAACGAAGTCAAGTAAGCTGCGATCGGATCTGGTTTACCCTGAATCGAACCATACAAACTGTTGAGTAACATCGGCTTATTTTTCGGCCCGCCAAAGCACGGATCGCCACCTTCGCCATTCAGTACCACGTCTGCGAATTGCTTTGCCGATCGCCCCAGCAGCAAATTTGGCACTGTCAAGCCTTCCCCCACCGGATCATCCATCGCCGCCAGCGTTTCCGGTAGCAACTCCCAAATTTGCTTTGGCGAAACTTCTAAAATATGGTGCTCAGTGCCACAATGTGCCGCGACGATGTTGGCAAATTCAATCTCGCTGGGATATTGAGCGCCAAAGTGCATCGAAAAAGTGTGTACCGGACGATCGTGCAGCCTTGTGGCGATCGCGGCGACGCAACTTGAGTCTATCCCGCCCGAAAGATATGCTGCGACTGGTTCTCCCGCTGGTAGCGCTTCCTGCACCAGTTGTTCCAAAAGCGATCGCACTTGTTGACTGTGCCATTCCAAAGGGCGATCGGCGTTAGTAATTTGCTCCTGTGGCTGCCAGTATCTCTGCGCCTCAATATCCGGTAAGTACAGGTAGCTACCGGGCCGCAACTCTCGCACCGCTTCCCACAGCGTTTGTGCTCCGGGTACAAACGCACAGCACAAGTAGTCGCGCAAAGCAACTAAATCAAGTTCTCGATCGTGATACGGATTGAGCGATCGCAGTCGAGGCGCGATCCAGCGAGTCGTTCCTGTACGGGTGTAATAGAGCGTTTTGGCTCCCACGCGATCGCGCCCCAGACACAAGGTTTGCTCGTCTCTATCCCACACGGCAAGGGCAAATTGTCCTTCCAGTAAGCTCAGTGTTTTAGTACCGTACTGTTCCCATAGCCGCCCGACGATCGCCAAATCGGTCAATCCATCTGTATCAATCTGTTGTTTGAGCATTGGAGTGCGATCGAAGCAGCAGTCACCTATCAGCACAAATCGCTGATTGGGGCTGAAGGTGGGTTGAGCTCCGATTATGGCAAAACCGGAAGTTTCCCAAGTTGCAGGGTGCGATCGGGCTTCTATGCCCCAAGCAATGACCCAATTCGGGTAGATAGACTTCTGAGTGTGCATTTTAAATTAGACATCTCCCATAATTAATTATTGTGGAACAGGCATCTTGCCTGTTCAAAACAGGCTTTTCTGGAGATGACTATTAGCTTAAAAAATATTAGAAAGTAACTTATAAATCAATCTAAAAATAGCTGTTCCAGCGATCGCACCCAAAGCACCCAACCATCCCACAAACAACACGCCAGTAATCGGAGAAGTCGGATAAATCGCAAGTGCCGCCGTCTGTAAAGCCGGGAAAAACCACAGCAAAGCCACAGTACCAGCGCCAATAATCAACATCTCAGTTTGTTCGATCGCCCTGCGGTACTGGCCGTAAATCAAACCCGCCACAATCATCCCCAACAACCCGATACTCAAGCCAGGAGACGGCAGCAAACTCGTCAGGCCGATCGCCAGCACCCCCGCCTCAAAACCCGTAAACGCCGCCCCCGACAAAACCTCCCAAATCGAAAAAGTCGCTCTCTGCGAAGGTTGCAGCCCTCCGGGAGGTGTTGCAGGAACAGGTATAGGAGGCTGCTGAGTCGGTGGTAGCTGCTGAGTCGGTAGGGGAGTCGGAGTCCGTAGGGTCGGCGGCTGCACGACGATGTTAGGCTGTTGAGGCCGAGACATCAGAGCCGCTTCCACCTCACTCGCAGATTGAAAACGCTGGCTGGGAGCTGATAATAACATTCGATCGAGAACGTGAGCCAAACGCGAACTTACCTGCACCCGCGACTGCCAATTCCACTCGTTTCTGTAACTATCAAAAAGCTCCGTCGGCTGCAAACCACTCAGCAAAGTAATACAAGTCACAGCCAAAGCATACAAATCCGTTGCCGGATAAACTTCTTGCCCGCTCATCTGTTCTGGCGGAGCATAACCCAAAGAATAAATACCAGTCGAAGCTTTTGCACTCCCAACACTTTGTGTTACTTGTTTAACAGCCCCAAAATCTAATAAATAAAGCCGACCATTTTTACCCCGCATAATATTAGCAGGTTTAATATCCCGGTGAATCGAACCGCGAGAGTGCACAAAATCGAGAACCTTCAAAATTTCCCGCAGCACCTCTACCGTTTCCACCTCCGAAAACCTGCCTTTAAGAGCTAGTTCATCCTCCAAATTTGTACCGTCAATAAATTCTTGAACCAGATAGAAAAACTGATCGTTTTTTCCCGGCTGCAAACTCGTAACAGTCAGCTCAAAAAAAGCCAGCAAACTCGGAATTTGGGAATGTTCGTGTCCCAGTTCTTCCAGCACCGCCGCTTCCCGTTCAAACAGAGTTTGAGCGATTTTTAGCTGGGGCGGAGTTAGACTTACCGACGGCTGCAAAAGTTTAGCAACGCACTGCCGCATTGCGGGAGTATAGCGGTCTCTGGCCAAAAATGCCGCCCCAAAACCGCCTTGACCCAACAACCTCACGGGCAAATAGCGCCCGCTCAAAATCATGGGCATCCCGCAAGCGGTGCAAAACTTTTGCTGCACCGTTTTCAGCCGCGAACTGTCATCGAGGTCGGGAAAATAGTTTTGAGGGCGCGGGCAGCCCGGTCGGGTGCAGTAAACTTCCATTTTTGTTTGGTAAGAAGAGGGAAGAAGGAAGAGGGAAGAGGGAAGAAGGAAGAGGGAAGAGGGAAGAAAAAGTGATTGTTAAATCAGATTTCGATTTCTCAACTAACCGCGAACTGCTAACTGCCAGCGACCTAAGAGATTAACTTCCCGCCGAGTTGGGAGTTGCTATTTCTATAAATCCCAAATCGAGCGCTGGGGGTTCTTTCTTCTCCAGGATGGTGGAATAAGTAGCAAACTGAGGCAAAATTTCATTGCTGAAAGCCTCTGCTGCTTTAGAACGGTAGCGGTTGGGGTTGTAAATCAGCGACAAAATGCGAGTTACCAAAACTTCGTCCATTTGAGATTTGTGCAAGACGCCCATGAGCAACTCTTTTTCGATCGCCGAAACCGACACAAAAGCAGCTCCTAGCCCCGACTGAACGGCATTTTTAATGGCTTCGATCGAATTTAGTTCCATCTCTATTTTTAAGCGGCGCGTGTCAATGCCGCAGCGAGTCAGTACCTGATCGATTACTTTGCGGATCGTAGACTGCGAATCGAGGGATATAAACTGCAATTTGTAAAGGTCTTCTTTTTGGATAGTTTCTTGTTGTACCATCGGGTGAGATGGAGGGAGAATCAGAGCCAGTTCGTCCTCAGCGTAAGGAACAATTTCTAAAGCTTCTACAAGTTCGGTAGGAATTTCTCCGCCAACAATTGCCAAATCGATTTGCCCGTTTGCCACACTCCACGCCGTGCGACGGGTCGAGTGAACGTGAAGCTGTACCGCTACATCCGGGTACTTGTGGCGGAACATTCCAATCATCCGGGGCAGCAAATAGGTTCCCGTTGTTTGAGAAGCGCCGACGATCAAAGTACCGCCTTGGAGATTTTGCAAGTCTTCCAGAGCTCGACAAGTTTCCTGGCAAAGCGATAAAATTTTCTCGCCGTAACTCAGCAGCAGGTGTCCGGCTTCGGTCAGTTGCGCCCGCCGCCCCCCCCGGTCAAACAGCGGCACGTCCAATTGTCTCTCTAAGTTTTGCACTTGCAAGCTAACTGCGGGCTGGGATACATAGAGGCTGTCCGCGGCGCGTTTGAAGCTTCCTTCAGAGGCGATCGCCTTGAGAATGCGTAACTGGTCTAAAGTGAAAGGAAGGTCAGACATATATCTAAATTGTCAGTTGTCAGTTGTCAGTTGTCAGTTGTCAGTTGACGGTTGACGGTTGACTGTAGGCAGCGAACAGCAAACAGCGAACAGTCAACAGCGAACAGTCAACAGCGAACAGCGAACAGTCAACAGCGAACAGTGAACAGTTAACTGACTGATAACCGCTGAATGCTCCCATAGATACTTTGTGACACAATTTGGCCGAGAATCAATAACTTTTCTTAATATTTGCAATGACGATCGACTTGGCGCTCGACTCCCACTTAGTTATTCTGGGCTTATTACTGGTTTTTGCGATCGCCCACAGCGGTTTAGCAGCCCTCCGGCCCAAAGGTGAAAAGCTGATCGGGCCGAGACTTTACCGCGTTTTGTTTGCCCTTGTCAGTTTGCCGCTAGCCGTCATTCTGATTGTCTACTTTTTCAACCACCGCTACGACGGCGTACAGCTTTGGCAAGTACAGGGCGTCCCCGGAGTTAAACCCGCAGTTTGGATACTTTCGGCAATTTCCTTTCTGTTTCTGTACCCAGCAACTTTCAACCTCCTAGAAATTGCCGCCGTCCAAAAGCCCCAAGTTCACCTCTACGAAACTGGCATCATTCGTATCACCCGTCACCCGCAAATGGTGGGACAACTGATTTGGTGCGTGGCCCACACCCTTTGGATTGGCACTAGCTTTACCCTCGTCACTTCCATCGGTTTGGTACTTCACCACCTGTTCGGAGTGTGGCACGGCGACAGGCGACTTCAGGCTCGTTTTGGAGAATCCTTTGAAACCATCAAATCTCGAACCTCAATTATTCCTTTTTTGGCAATCCTACAAAAGCGTCAAACCCTTGATTTGCTTGAGTTTCTGCGCCCTTCCTATCTAGGTGTAGTCATTTTTACGGGCCTGCTGTGGGAAATTCATCCTTTTTTGATGCGTGTCACTAGGAACATATACTGGTAGCATGATCCCTAGGATAGAAAAAAAATTATTAAATTTTGAGGGCTCATGGTGTTGTCGGTTAGCGAACGCACTTTTGCACAAGAGGTGTTTCAAGCCTCTACCCCCGTTTTAGTTCACTTTTCGGCTCCTTGGTGCGGTTTGTGCCGCGCGATCGACCCCACGCTTAAGAGTTTTGAGGCACAGTGGGCAGAAAAAGTCAAGCTCGTAGGGGTGAATGCCGATCAATGTTTCAAGTTGGCCCACACTTATCGGCTGACAAGTCTGCCCACGCTGATTTTGTTTGAGGGCGATAAAGTTCGATTTAGATTTGAAGACTACCAAGGACGCGAGGAACTGCGGCGGACTCTGGATTCCTGGATGCTGGCGGCTCACGGAGTTTCCCCATCTCAACGGCTGCAACTTCAGGAAGTAGCCAACAGGTGAGTGGGAGAGGGGTAGAGGGGGAGAGGAAAATTACTCGTTACCAGGCTGTGTCTGGCATTTAAAAGCGTGGAATTTAAATCTGGTTTTTTCCGAGATTCAAGGCTTAGATGTCATGTTTTGGGAAAAAACCCGGTTTCTGCTCTATATTTTCGAGCGAAGTTTCAACAGTTTTTGAGAGAAGCTTAACTTTCTCCTCTATCTTTCGATATAAATTTGAGGCGAACTTTGCCCGTAAGATCGGCTGTGGGTGATCGCCTCAATGTCGGCAGGAGGCTCTCGCCTATGAAAGCAGGCGATCGGAGGAATGCCGATCGACCAATAAACGCCCCTGGCGCAACAGAGCCAAACAAGGTAGGCTCATCAGAAAATTGGGTTGGAAACCCCGTCCTTCTAGGACGGTTTTACAAATTTTTCAGTATGTATAATTAAAATGGTCCTTGACCCACCCGAGACGATGGATTCAGACAGCTCAGGCGGGCTCTCGTCCAGTAAAACTGGCGGCGCAGAAAAATCGGTAGACCGGGAAAAGAGGATAGGGCAATGGACAGTTCACCCCTAGAATCAACCAAACACATGAGAACTCCTTTTTTGGATTTCGACACATAAGAACCGCAGGGCTTGCGGGGATAGTCTGTGGAGCGAACGTAAAGCCATAAACTCCTTGAGGGTGGAGGCAGTTGCTATGAAGCAGAAACATAAATCGTGAGGTTTAGGAATCACCGTCCGTTTTACGGCGGTGAGGATGTCAACATAGTGAGTTTTCAAGATAAATGGAACAAGTCCTGACGCTAGTAGTAAAGCTTCAAGTGGGTAGCGAGCAACATCAATTGTTGACCGATACCTGCACGGCTTTCGCGTCGGCTTGTAACTGGATCGATGAGAACGTAAACCCCCGACTAACCAATCGGAACTCGATTCAAGCAGTCTGTTACAAAGAGGTTAAAGACCAATTCGGACTGACAGCTAACCACGTCGTCAGGGCTTGCGGTCGGGTAGCTGCTAATCGTCTCGGAGCGAAACAGAAGGGGAAGAAAGTTAAGAACTTCGCTCCGACAAGTTTCGACTGTGATGCGCGAACGTTCCGTTTTATCGAAAAAGATTGGACGGTAAGCGTCAGCACGACAGGGAAACGATTAACCCTTCCCTTGAGAGCGAGTAACTACCATCGGGGCAAGTTAACCAGTCAGAATCCTACATCTGCTCAAATCTGCTTGCATCGTGACGGCGATTGGTACGTTCATATTCAATTGAAATCGGAACCACCGAAACTATCAAGCTCGGATAATGTTATCGGTGTCGATTTTGGCAGGACAGACATTGCCGTTACGAGTACGGGTCAATCGTGGTCAGGGGAAAGAATCAAGGAAATTAGAAATAAATACAGTCGCGTTAGGGCTTCTCTCCAAAAAAAAGCGTCTCAAGGCACGAGGTCTACTCGTCGCAGGGCGAGACAAATCTTGAAACGGTTATCGGGACGGGAGAGAAGATACCAAACATGGCTGAATCACAATATCAGCAAGGCTATCGTTTCCGAGGCGAAATTAACTCGCTCTGCTATTGCCATTGAAGACCTGACCGGTATTCGGGAAAGAACCAATCAGAAGCCTAGAAATAAGACTGAGAGAAGACTGTCAAACTCGTGGGCTTTTTCTCGGTTGAGGACTTTTCTCGAATATAAGGGAATCAAGGAAGGAATCGAGGTTATCGCCATTAATCCCGCTTATACTTCTCAAACTTGCCATTGTTGCCTGCATATCGGATTGAGAAGCAATAAATCTTTCAAATGCAGCAACATAGCTTGTGGCTGGATCGGAGACGCTGACGATAACGGTAGCCAGATGATAAGACTTTTGGGGCTGAGTGTAAGCCAGCCTTTAGGCTCGAATTTATTGGCTTGTCCGATAGATTCAGGGCTAACAAAAGCCCAAACTGTACCGTTAGGGAGCGTGGGTAGTTTACAATTGTTTACAGTTTGGCAAATCTAGTTAACAGATATAAACTACATCAGTCATGGAACTGCTTTATCAATACGCTTGGCTGATCCCAGTCCTGCCACTGGCAGGCGCAATGCTAGTAGGTCTAGGCTTAATCACCTTTAACCAGGCAACCAACAAACTGCGACAAGCGAATGCGATATTAATCGTCTCCACACTCGGAGGCTCAATGGTACTATCCTTCGCATTACTGTGGAGTCAACTACAGGGCCACGCACCCTACACCCGCAGTATTCAGTGGGCTTCTGCTGGCGACTTCTCGCTGAATATGGGCTATATCATTGACCCGCTGACGGCGGTGATGCTGGCGATCGTCACTACGGTCGCCTTTTTGGTGATGATTTACACCGACGGTTACATGGCTCACGATGACGGGTACGTGCGCTTTTACGCCTACCTGAGCATCTTCAGCGCATCAATGTTGGGTCTCGTAATCAGCCCGAACATCGTTCAGATTTACATTTTCTGGGAACTGGTAGGTATGTGTTCATACCTGCTAGTCGGATTTTGGTACGATCGCAAACCCGCTGCTGACGCTTGCCAAAAAGCTTTTGTCACCAACCGCGTCGGCGACTTCGGCCTGCTGCTGGGCATCCTCGGCATTTACTGGGCCACCGGCAGCTTTGAATTTGAGGTGATGGGCGAACGCCTGCACTCCTTAGTCGAATCCGGTGCTCTTTCGGCGACTCTGGCGACAATCTTCGGCGTCCTCATATTTTTGGGCCCAGCAGCGAAATCCGCTCAATTCCCCCTCCACGTCTGGCTACCAGACGCAATGGAAGGCCCGACACCGATTTCGGCCTTAATCCACGCCGCGACAATGGTAGCCGCTGGCGTATTCCTGATCGCTCGGATGTACCCGGTGTTTGAAGGGCTGCCTGCAGTCATGAATTTGATCGCCTGCACCGGCTGTTTTACGGCATTTATGGGCGCTTCGATCGCGATTACCCAAAATGACATCAAAAAAGGCCTCGCCTACTCCACCATCTCCCAGCTCGGCTACATGGTGATGGCAATGGGCGTCGGCGCTTACAGTGCCGGACTTTTCCACTTGATGACTCACGCTTACTTCAAAGCAATGCTGTTCCTGTGTTCAGGTTCAGTGATTCACGGTATGGAAGCAGTTGTAGGCCACAACCCCGCACTCGCTCAAGATATGCGAGTCATGGGCGGCTTGCGGAAATATATGCCGATTACCTCTGCTTGCTTTTTAATCGGAAATTTGGCAATCTGCGGAATTCCGCCGTTTGCTGGTTTTTGGTCAAAAGATGAAATCCTCGCCAGCGCCTTCGCAGCAAATCCCGCTCTGTGGGCTGTTAGCTGGCTGACGGCAGGGATGACCGCGTTTTATATGTTCCGAATGTATTTCAGCACCTTTGAGGGCGAATTCCGGGGCAATGACAGCGCCATCAAGCAGCAACTCCTGCAACCCGGTCTTGTTTTTGGCCCGGGAGCGATGAACGTTAAGGAATTGGCATCAACTGGTGACAGTCACGATGAGCACGACCATTTGCCTCACGAATCTCCTCTGACAATGGCTCTGCCGTTAGTGTTGCTGGCAGTACCTTCTGTGTTTATCGGTTTTCTCGGTACGCCGTTTGCCAATTATTTCGAGCAGTTTGTTCGCGCGCCTGGGGAGTCTCTCGAAGAAGTTTTGGAACACGCTGCTGAGTTCAATTTGACGGAATTTTTGATTATGGGCGGAAGCTCGGTAGGTATTGCTTTGCTGGGCATTACTTTGGCTTCTCTGATGTATTTGAGCCGTAAAATTGACCCAAGTGCGATCGCCCAAAAAATCAAACCGCTTTACGAGTTCTCCCTCAACAAGTGGTATCTCGACGATATCAACGATTTTCTCTTTGTCAAAGGCAGCCGCCGTTTAGCGCGACAAGTCATGGAAGTGGATTTGCGAGTCGTCGATGGTGTCGTCAACCTGACCGGTTTGGTCACGCTGATTACCGGCGAAGGTTTGAAATACTTTGAGAGCGGTCGCGCTCAGTTTTATGCCCTGATTGTGTTTGTCGCAGTTCTGGGTTTTGCGATCGTTTCTGGAGTTAGTTAAATCTTTAGGGAAACGGCATTGTCCATTAGTGTCAACAAACAGGTAAAACCGATAGTCCGACAGTCCGACAGGGAATGAATTCCCTGTCTCAAAGCTAAAGTCCTCTCAAGAGGACTGAAGAACTCCTTAAAACTCTTATTGTGGAAGAGGCATCTTGCCAGTTCAATACTGGCTTTTTTGGAGATATCTATTAGTCCTCTTCAGAGGACTTTTGCTATTAGCCAGGGGTTGAAACCCCTGGCGGACTCGCGGAATTGCAGATGATCGGCTTAAGTTGACACCAATGGGCAATGCCATTTCCCGCCAGAAGATATTTTAAGAACGGTTATTAGCTCAATAACTCACAATTGACAATTAGCCAATAGAAATAAATCTTTCATTAAAATTCACTGTTGCGATCGCATAATTTGTCCAAATAATAGCAAAAAAAAATGTTCCGTCTAAAGAAAGTATAAAATTTAGACCAAAATTGGCAAAATGTGTTTAAACCTAATAACTGATGGATCATTTTAAAACGCAATGGATACAGCTAACTTTCCCTGGTTAACAACAACAATTCTGTTTCCCATTGCTGCGTCCTTGCTGATTCCTTTAATTCCCGATAAGGATGGCAAGACGGTGCGGTGGTATGCCCTAATTGTGGGTTTAATCGATTTTGCCCTACTTGTTTACGCTTTTTACACTCAGTACGACTTCAGCAATCCAGATTTGCAACTGGTAGAAAGCTATAGTTGGGTGCAGCAACTCGATTTGAATTGGTCTGTGGGTGCTGACGGTTTGTCGATGCCGCTGATTTTGCTGACTGGTTTTATTACTACGCTGGCTACTTTAGCAGCTTGGCCGGTCACATTTAAACCGAAGCTTTTTTACTTTTTGATGCTGACAATGTACGGCGGCCAAATCGCAGTTTTTGCCGTGCAGGATATGTTGCTGTTTTTCCTGGTTTGGGAACTGGAATTAGTCCCGATTTACCTGATTTTGTCCATCTGGGGCGGTAAGAAGCGCCTTTACGCAGCAACTAAGTTTATCCTGTACACCGCAGGCGGTTCGCTGTTTATTTTGCTTGGCGGGCTGACGATGGCGTTTTACGGCGATACAGTGACTTTCGATATGCGGGCGATCGCAGCTAAAGATTACGCCCCCAATGTAGAATTGCTCCTGTACACAGGTTTCTTGATAGCTTACGGCGTCAAACTGCCGATTTTTCCCCTCCACACTTGGCTCCCTGACGCTCACGGCGAAGCAACCGCACCCGCCCACATGTTGCTAGCAGGAATTCTGCTAAAAATGGGCGGTTACGCTTTGCTGCGGATGAATGCGGGAATGCTCCCCGATGCTCACGCTACCTTCGCACCCATCTTGGTAATTTTGGGTGTGGTTAACATTGTTTACGCCGCCTTAACTTCTTTTGCTCAGCGCAATTTGAAGCGGAAAATTGCTTATTCTTCGATTTCGCACATGGGGTTTGTGCTGATTGGGATAGCTTCGTTTACTGATTTGGGAATTAGCGGTGCAATGCTGCAAATGGTTTCCCACGGTTTAATCGGGGCGAGTTTGTTCTTTATGGTGGGCTGCACTTACGATCGCACTCACACGCTCATGCTCGACGAAATGGGCGGTGTAGGACAGAAAATGCGTAAGGTTTTTGCGATGTGGACTGCTTGTTCTATGGCTTCTTTGGCTTTGCCGGGAATGAGCGGTTTTGTAGCAGAATTAATGGTGTTTGTGGGTTTTGCAACGAGCGATGCTTACAATCCTGTGTTTAAAGTTTGCGTGGTATTCCTCGCTGCTGTCGGGGTGATTTTGACTCCGATTTACCTGCTATCGATGCTGCGTGAAATCTTCTACGGGCCTGAAAATAAGGAATTGTCGGATCACGAGGAATTGGTGGATGCGGAACCGCGAGAAGTGTTTATTATTGCGGCTCTGTTAGTGCCGATTATTGGCATTGGTTTGTATCCGAAGATGCTGACTCAGGTTTACGATGCGACTACTGTTCAGTTGACTGCAAAATTGCGCGATTCTGTGCCGTCGCTGGTGGCTAAGGCTGCTACGGACAAAACTGTGTCTCTGCGTGCTCCGGCGATCGAGCCGAGTAAGTTGTGATTTGAACTGGATTTAGGAAGAAAACCCCCAAACTTGATTTTTAAAAGGGTTTGGGGGTTTTCTATTTAATATAAGAAGGGGTTGACATAAATAAGCGACCTGTGGTATATGTAGGTAATATCGTGTATACTAAGCTGATGGGCATTTAAATCGAATAAAGAGACGAGCAAAATGCTTATCCCAGAAGCACCTCATAAAAATCAACTGTCAAATTAGATGCCAAGCAGCTTACTGCATCTGCAATACAATTATTAAGTTATAGCGGTTCTCATCAAGATGAGGTGCACCTGGTTCTTTGAATTTCAGGGTTTTTGAGCGTTTTTTTGTACCTCATATCAATTCCGCGCTTCCGGAGTCGGGCGTAAACTCGAATGAAGCTGCCAACAAATATCAACGCTATTTTCATTTTTTTGACTCACAGTCAACAGTTAACAGTCAACAGTCAACAATCATTCCGGTGCAACCGGAATCGATATCACCTACCTGAGAAAGGCTATATGTCGCAAGTTCTAGGTTAAGCTCAGAGCTTGTTGATTCTATATTAGGCTTTAGATAAATTAGCAGCGAGGCAACTAAGTGTGGTTCGATCTCGCCGAACAGCTAATCATATTTCCGGAGTGACCGGAATCTTGGTGTAGTAATTTACAGCGGGGTTCGCGGGCAATTAGATTAATCCCGCGTGTAATTTATTTTGCGTACTCGCTTATCAAAATGTAAAGCGCAATATTTATTTTCATCATTAAATCACTTATGCTTGAACAGTTACTCAACGGGCGCTACCAAATTGTAGAAAAGCTTGGTCAAGGCGGACAGGCTATTACTTACAAAGCTACAGATACCAAAACATTCGACCAAATCTGTGTTGTTAAGCACCTTTTACCTGCCAGAAGCACAGATCCCACCCTCTCTGAACAGGCCAAACACGATCTCTGGCAAATCGGCAAGCGTCTGTTTGCTCAAGAAGCAGAAGCCCTCGCAGAATTGGGGTATCATCCCCAAATTCCTCGACTGTTGGATCAGTTTGTAGAAAATCGAGAATTCTACTTAGTGCAAGAGTTTATTGAGGGACAGCCTCTCAGTGTGGAGTTGCCACCAGGTAAGCGTTGGAGCGAAAATCAGGTCATTCAACTGCTGCAAGAAATCTTGTCCATCCTAGATTTTGTTCACAATAAAAACGTTATCCATCGAGATATTAAACCTGATAATATCATTCGGCGAAGGTTGGACAATAAATTAGTGCTGGTAGACTTTGGCGCGGTCAAGTTAGAGCGACAGCTAACAGAAGTAAGTAGTGCGTCTCGAACCCGTATAACTATCAGTATTGGCACTCTAGGCTACGTACCCTCAGAGCAGCAGGATGGCAAACCAATTTTTGCCAGCGACTTGTATGCGTTGGGCATGATTAGCATCCAAGCATTAACCGGGAAAAATGCTGCCGAGTTGATGTTAAATCACAAAAAACGTGGCGAGATTGACTGGCATCCTCTGGTGACTGTAAATAAAGAGCTAGCTGAAGTCCTCACCAAAATGGTACGCTGCTTTCCTGAAGACCGTTACCAGAGTGCTAAGGAGGTTCTACGGGCGCTCAATTATAATAACGGTGCTTATACACCCCCAGAACCGCCGAAAAGACAAACTAATTACCCCACTGAGACAGTTTCTCAACTACCTAAAACTCAAAATTGGCAGTGTATCCGTACTCTCACGGGTCATGCAACCTCAGTTCGTTCCGTTGCCATTAGCCCAGACAGTCAAACCCTTGCTAGCGCTAGCGATGACAACACTGTTAAGGCGTGGCATCTCGACAGTGGCAATCTAAGAAACACCTTCAAGCAACAGTCAGGGTTTTTTCAGCGTGAAGCTACTTGTTTTACTTCCGTTGCTATCAGTCCAGACGGGCAGATACTTGCCAGCGGTTGTTTAGACAAAACTATCAAGCTGTGGCATCTAAATAATGGCAATTGGATTCGCGACCTCAAAGGGCATTCCGACTCGGTTTATTGCGTTGCTATTACCCCAGATAGTCAGACACTTGTTAGTGGCGGTCGAGAAAAGATAATTAAGGTTTGGAATTTATCTAATGGGCAAGAACTTCGCAGTCTCACAGGTCATTCCGACTCGGTTTATGCTGTTGCGATCGCTCCGGACGGTCAAACTTTGGTCAGTGGTAGTCGAGATAACACTATTAAAGTTTGGAATATACTGAATGGCAAATTGCTTAACACTTTCACGGGTCATGTAGACTGGGTTAATTGCGTTGCCATCAGTCCGAATGGCAAGACGATCGTCAGTGGTAGTAACGACAATAACATCAAGCTGTGGAATTTAGGCAGCGGACAACTAATTCGTACCCTGAACGGACATTCAAACTGGGTAACTTCTGTCGCCATCAGTCTCAATAACAGTACCCTGATCACCGGCAGTCGCGACAAAACTATCAAGCTGTGGAATCTAAACAGTGGAGAACTGATTGCCACTCTCACGGGGCATTTAGAATCGGTTTGCTGTGCAGTCCTCAGCCGAGAGGGAAATACTATTGCCAGTAGTAGCGATGACGGAGCTATCAAGATTTGGCAAGGTAATTAATTCAATAATTCAACTAAGTATGGAGCCAAAAATATGACTGAATTCAATCAGCCAATCGAGCGACAATTTTCCAATGTAATGCCTGTAAGGAAATTTGGCTTTTTGATGATTATTACTTGGGGACTGTATCAACTTCCTTGGTGTCACAAGCAGTGGAATTTTTTAAAAAACAGGGATAATTTGAATATTAACCCTTGGCTGAGGGCTTGGTTTTTCCCTTTTACAATCCACAGCTTAGCCAAAAAAATTTTCTTCCTAGCTGAAAAAGAAGGGTATAGAGAAAAAACTTCTGCTTTTCAGGTGACATTGATTTATTGGATATGTATTGTACTGTATCAATTACCGGGTATTTTTACGCTCCTCGGGTTGTTTTATTTTGTACCATTCTTAACAATTTTGAAAGCCGTCAATTATTACTGGGAACAACAACAACCCAATCTTCCAGTCAGGGAATCTTTCACAGGAGGGGAAGTTGCTTGGATTGTATTCGGTGCAATCCTTTGGCTGTTCTTTTGGCTGTTAGTAATTATCGGACTATTGTCACCGTCAGAATCGTAAACAAACATATCCTACTTTAATATGATGTCACCTAAATTTGAAAAACTGCTACAGCGCATTCAAGGCGTTCAGAACTTTGTAGCAGCTAGAGTCAATCAACACCCAATTTTTGGCAAAGTTGAACGAGAATTGAACAAGTTAGTTGAAATTCTCAAAGTAGGTAAGCTCAGGGTTCTAATTGTTAGTGAATCTCCGATCTTGGCAGAAGCGCTGCAAAACTTGGTTTGCCAACACAACAACCTAGCAGACATCTACCAATTTAAGACGACTTCCTTACCTTCTCATGCTCAAGGAAGTGAAATAACATCGCCTGTGGCAGTCACCATAAAATATACCAATAGTGCAGGAGAGCAGTCAACTCGTTTTTCACTACCTCAAAATCAGAAAGTAGTAATTGGGCGGAGCAAAGACAGTCAAATTCGGATTCCAGATGAATGCAAATTGGTCTCTGGACATCATGCCGAAATTATACCTCTTGTAAATTATGGATTTGGCAAAACAGACTGGCAATTTTGTGACACCAGCAATAATGGAACTTACATCAACGGTCAAAAGTTGCTGAAGGCTTGTCGTACTTTACAGGCAGGGGACTGTATCATACTCGGTTATCCAGAAGCCACTAGAAAAAGTCCTGAACTTGTTTTTGATGTTAAATTTAGCCCCAGCGAGAATAATAATAATGAGCTGGAAAAACAACTGATTGATTGTGACATTCTATATCTAGTTCTTGGCTCTGGTCAAACCCTTTCTGCTGATAAAAAGCAGTTTATCGATCGGGCTATTAAGGCTCAAGTATTAAAAGTAGTTATTGCAATAGATAGCACAGCTACAAGTCAAGGATGTAAAACTAATTTAGCGGTTATGGATACTTGGATTAAGCATCAAAACTTTAGTCAATCCTTGGTTTTAGTTTCTGCGCCTATTAGCTCTTTTTATTGCCATCATCAAGAGAATAGAGTTGAGCTAGTGGCCCAGTTAAAACCAAATTTATTTAGACCTGTTTTAGAGAGTCTAGCCAATGATGAATTCGATGAGGTTTTAAAGGAACGAATTAAACAGCAGTTTTTGACTCAAATAAATATTCTTGATGATTTTTTCAATAAGCAAGAAGATGCTCTAAAACAAGAAAGTCAAAAGCTGGAAGAATTGTTATGCGAACTGAGCGAGCGAGAAATCAATAAAGTATTACTCGAAGTGAATGCAGATAAAGAGCGAACATTCCAGCAAATAAAAACTAGGATATTAGAATCAAAAGATGCTTTCATTCATCCGTTCACTACAAAAAGCTTGCTTCACAGAATCAAGATGTTTACTGAAGAATTGCAGCCTGCGGTAACAAAAAAAGGTTCTGAACTATACCTAAGTTTAATGTCAGAGCAAATAGGGGAACGTGATAGTTTAAACCATTATATGAGGAATCATCTTTGCTACAAGGAAATTATTAATTGGGTGAAGGAAGAATGGAAGCAAAGTTGTTACGATTATGGGGATGGAGGATTGAATGGGCTTTTTCACAGGACGGAGACAAAACTGCTGAAGTTGATACAAATTAAAAACCTACCTAATTCATCTTTCTATTCGGAGCAACCGAATTTTGATGTTTACAAATATCTACAAGATTCTGTAGTAGAATTTCCTAACGAAATTTCTTATCAAGAAGTTGGTTCGTCTGTTGCTGGTGGGATTGGTATAGCGGTATCAATGATAATAGCAGCCTCAAGATTTCAGGCGGGTGATGGATGGTCGTCTATTATGGCATTTAATAATATTATAAATATCCTACTTGGAGGAGATGCGAAGCAAAAACAAGCGGCGGTCAGGCTAGAACAACAAACAGAAACTTTGAAGAAGGGTTTATGCAATCATTACCAAGGCTTAGCAAAATTTTTAGTTGAAAGATTGGTGCAAAATAGTTTTTTACTTGCAATTTTTGACCAGGAAGCTCTGCGTTTAAAGGAAATGACTGAGGTGATTAAAAATGAGCGAATTAAACTCTACGTTAACGATGTAAAAAAATGTGTGGAATACTGTGCAGATAGGCAAAATGCTTTGAAAAAGCAACAGATGGAACTCCTACAAATAATTAAGGGGAAGTGAATTCTTTGCCAGCCATTATTGGCTTTAAAATCAAACAAAAATTTTAATTAATTTACGGGTAAATTTATGGCAATACTAAAATTTTTTGCTAAAATTAGGATAGTTACTTAAGGAGACTTAACGAAGTATGACATCCTTTGATTCGACAGAAAATTTTGATACCAACAACGATGGACAAGTAGATGTTGTCGCTCACTTGGCAGATCATGATGGCGATGGTGTAGGTCATGTTGTTAATGCTTTCGCCGATCTAAATTATGATGGCACATTTGATGCTGTTTTCACGCGGAATGGCGAGCATACATTTAATGTTGGTTATGATACGAATCAAGACGGCAACTTGGATGCTTATGATTACGGTAATGATGGCACAATTGACGTAGTTACCGATGTCAATAACGACTCTCAAATCAACGAACAAGATGTTTCGATTGCTTCAGCAGCAATAGATGCGTTGAAGGACGTTTAATTTTGAGTTTAATAAAGTAAAAATTCTGAATGAGAACTCCCTGGTACTTACAGGGGGTTTTTCTGACGTTAGATCGAGTCCGCTAGCATCGGACTTGTATATCTAACTCTTCCCCTTGATGACTGAGTAGGTTGGGGGTAAGGATGCAAGTCCTATGTAACCTGACATGATATTACACAAGTTATCTATGACTTCCTGAAGCTGCTTGCCACCAAAAAACTTCTAGGTTATGAGCAATATCGATCCCATTAAACTGCGCCAACTAATGGCTCGATTGGAAACAATTGCAGGTATTCACCAAGGCTTCGAGGAACTCAACGCAGGACTTACTCGCCCTATCGAAAATTTTGTCCAAGAAATGCAGCAGAAATATGACTTTTCAGGTTGAAATTACCCCGATCGCTTCTTCTGAGATTGAGCAAGCATACGGCTGGTATCGAGAGCGAAATCCCGATTTTGCCGATCGCCATTAACCGCCGATGACCTGGATGAACTAGAAGGTGAAGTTTAGAATTTTCAGGCACTCATCAAGCGTCGTTATGCTTCGATCGCCCTACTCAATACTTCAAAATTACCACTAGAGCGATCGCTCTTCAATTAAGTGCGTTAGCGAAGCCCTCGAAGAAGATCGCTCTCTGAGTTTCTAGCCTTAAGTTTATTGGTGAGTGTTCTGCATCAAGTTGGATGGAGACATTTTTACAGTTGGCAAATTATATTTTGTCGCGGAAAGCTGTGCAACCATTTCTGCACGAGACGAAACCTCAAGCTTACGGAACATTCGCTTCAAAGCTTGCTTCACTGAATTCTCAGTAATCCAAAGTTCCCTCCCGATTGCTGCGTTGGTTCGCCCCAAAGCAACCAATTCGGCAATTTGCAATTCACGAGGCGTTAGGCGTGAGGTCTTGAAAGGTTGGTGCTGCGATTCCCTACGGGATAGCTTCGCCGCGCGTACTGTTGCAGCCCAAACAGACAAATGCAAACAGATCGCACTCAAATCCGCTAGATTTTCTGTATCGAAAGCGGGCATGGATCGATCGCGCGTACAACCCACTACACCCACTAATTGACCGCGACTGACAATCGGCCCCGCCATCACGTGCCAATGATCGGGTCGGGGACAAATTATTGTCCAAACCTTGGGAGATGCCACCAATGCTTCATGGACAGGAGCGTGACGTTCTGCTAAATAACGCACAACAGGATTGTGTTCGATCGATAGCCCAACTTTCAGTATTTTCTGAAGATTACTATCTACCAAGGGCAGTTGATCGAAGAAAAAGATTCCCGATCGCTTAGCTGCAAAATACTCACCGATTTTAGGCAGGACTTGCGATCGCAAATCTTGTTCGTCCTTTACCTGGTCGAGCGCTTCAAATAAAAGCTGCAAGGGACTTTTCATCGTCATGGTGTCAACCGATTTTAGATTTTAGATTTTAGATTTTAGAATTGACCCCACGGATGAATCCGGGCGCTTGTAACCAAATTGCTTGATTGTGAAAAAGAGTACCCGATCGAGGTCTAGAAGCATTGCAATACTCGAATTATATTACCCTTGTAATCTCAAAAGCAACTTGACATGACAACAAGTTCGGAAATCGAGCCCGATCGCACTCCCACACGTGGGATACTCATCAGCTTTTATGTGACTTCAATCATCTTTAATGTCTGCTTGATTGCTCAATTATTAACGGTTGGAGTTGCCTACTTCAATAATCCTGCATGGTGGAATATTCATGTTTGGCTAGTGCGAGGGTACAGTGGGCTGTCATTAGTATTACTGGGATGGTCGTTTATCGCCCCATTCTCACGCAGAATACGACATCTCGCCGCCAGTTTGCCAATCCTGCTTGGACTACAATTTTCCAGCATTCATCTCAAAAGTCCTCTTCACCTAGAGATACTGCATCCTCTAATTGGATTTACGTTACTCTATGTTTCTTCCAGCCTTGTACATCGCATATCGTCTACTTTATCGTCCAGCAACTATCACAATAATCAAATTTGAGAGGTATAAATGACGCAAGATGCAATCTTCACTCCCTTCTTTGCCACAGTGTTTCTAACACTCCTAGTCTGGGTGTATATGTACATCCGCCGTATCAGTTTTATCACCAATATAAAGCTCGCCCCGAATCAACTTGCTGTACCGGGCGCACTGGCACAAATTTCGCCACCAAGCGTATCCAATCCATCGGATAACCTAAAAAACCTGTTCGAGATTCCGGTACTTTTCTATGCGCTTGTCCTATACCTGTTCATCACAAAGCAGGTGGATACAGTGTATGTGAACGCCGCCTGGGTCTTCGTTGTGTTTCGCACCTTGCATAGTGCTGTCCATTGCACATTCAATCTCATCATACTTCGGTTCTACCTTTACCTATTTGCCACACTCGCGGTGTGGTTCATCGCGATCCGCGCAGCACTTATTCACTTTGGCACAATCAATTAACCTCGCTCAAATGAGCTAGAAGTTATCAACAGTAGCCGAACAATGAGCGTGCAGCGGAAAGCCGGCCCTGTTTCTACGTGTGTGTTCCGGGTCTTGCGGGGCGGTCTGCAACTGAACCGAGTCGTTAGGTCGCGATCGCAATACCCAATACTTTAAAATTACCAGTAGAGCGATCGCTCTTGAATTCTGTGCGTTAGCGAAGCCCTCGAAGAGGATCGCTCTCTGAGTTTCTAGTCTTATTGTTATACGAAGAGTGCGATTTTTGATTGGGCGATCGGGCAGTTTGCGGTAATTGATAATCAGAGCGATTATTAAAACCCAATGCGGTGCAATGTGCCTAACAAAGCTTTACAATTTAGTTCAAAACAAAATTCTGTATGCTGACCGACCAAAACAAAGCAATCGTTCTCCAGTTCTACAAAGCCTTCGACGATCGCAAAATCGAACAAGCCTTAGAACTTCTAGCGCCGAATTTTATTGCTCGCATGGCGGGAATCCCGGAGCCATTGGACGGGGAGGGGTTCAAGCAGTTCGGGATGTCATTTTATCTAGCTTTCAGTCAGGGTAAACACGTTTTTGATGAGGTTCTGGTTGCAGGCGATAAAGTAGTGACGTGCGGAACCTTCACAGCAACACACGTCGGAGAATTTCAGGGTCTGCCGCCAACGGGCAAACAAATCAGCTTGGCGATTATGCACATCGATCGAGTCGAGAACGGCAAAATCGCGGAGCATTGGGGGCAGGGCGATGCACTTGGATTAATGCAGCAGTTAGGGATTGTCTTCTTGCCGGGTCCAAAGTTACTACCACACATTTTGAGAGGTGCTGCGTCCAAACTGTTTAAGAAATCCGCCCAGAAATAAGATTGTCAGAGCTTATAGTTGACGGCGGCAGAACAAGTCACGGTAAGAGTTAGGTCGCGATCGCAATACTCAATACCCAATACTTCAAAATTACCTGCGGCCGATCGCCAAATGAATCTCCCCAATCGCTCCAATTCGTCTTAACAATATTTAACTTTTAAAAGTATCAAGAATCGGCAGATGTAGAAGAAAATGGTTTAGTTTAAATTGATTCTGGCAATTATCTTCAGGTGTACTCGCACGAAGGAGGAGTTTATGGGCATTCAAAACCCATCGTTCAGACGGAACCTCAAATTTCTGGGTGGTTCGGCTGTTGGGTTGGCGGGACTGCTGGCAGTCTGGATTGTGGGCGGCAACTATATCGCCTCTGTGCATGAAAAAGAAATCGAGCAGGATTTAGCAGCATATGCCCAACGGTTTCCCCAAACAGAGCCGAATGATGCGACGTTGAAGCTGGCGGCGTCCCTCGCTAAAGTGGGGTTCGATGGAGGGGCAAGTTTCTCTTCTGTTGATCGCTCCATCGGGTCTAGGGCTGATTTTAGGTCTTCAAAGGACGATCGAAAGGCATTTGAAGAAATCAGACAAGAATTAAAGCAGTACCTAGACGCTGAGATTGCCAAACCAAACGATGCCGTAAATCCACCTTCAGAGAAATTACAGCGCTATCTCGCCTCCAAGCAAACGGCTTTAACAGAACTTCGCCAGCAGGTTTTAAATAATGAAGTGCCGCACTGGGGAACAGATATTACCTGGATTCTGGAAGGAGATATGACGGCTCCCGTACCCGCTTATTTATGGCAGGTTAATTTCCAACAAGTGTTAGCCCTAGACATTCTAGAAAAATACCGTAAAGGTCAGACGGAAGCAGCAGCAGAAATGCTGGAAGTATCCTGGAAAATCAACCAGTCTTCAACAGAAAGCCCCCTCTTCATCTCTCAAATTGTAGCTTTGATTGTGACTAAATATCCAGCAGGGGTGATGCGGAAAGCCGATCGCGTTCCGACCCAGTGGCAGCAGCGCTTGCTGGAACACGATTACCGCGAATCGATATTGACATCCTTGCAGGGACAATATTTGTATGAGTTCAAATTTTTGCAAGACTTCCTTTGGAAACACTCGTGGTCTTCGCTACTAGACACGTACTCTTCGATACTAAAAGATATAGGCGCTTCTAGTGATAGGGGAATGCTTTCACTAATTCAAGGGAAGTATTTCTCAAATTTAACTTCAAATTTAACTTTAGAAGAAAAAATCTTAGACTGGACTTTCTCTCATGTCTTGGTATGGTTCAAGCCGGTGATCAAACCTTATGTTCGCTTTTGTGCGATCGATACTTATCACGCCTATAAACGATCGCTTGCAGCATCTCGCCAGCACAATTTTTGCGCTTCTGATTCAGTCACCGTAAATGACTTTGCGTGGTGGAATTATATAGGTAGGACATCTACAGATGTATCCTACCAAACCAGTAAAGGAGCCAAATCTATGCTGGATTTGGAACTGACTCAGAAAATTCTGCAAGTCAAAGCACTAGCAGCCAAAACCGGAAAATGGCCGTCATCGGTTCCCGAGATGAAGTCGTCTATTTGTCCGGGGGCAAAATGGCTGTATCGCGTTGCTCCAGATGGTACGATGTCGATCTCGTTTAGCGAGAAACCCAAATGGTTAGAGGAGAGATTAAAAAGCCGCAAAGGGCTACCATTTACCTATAGCGACAAGACACCGCCACAGCTCAAAAACCGAGCATCTACCCGACCAAAGCGATGAGCGCACATCCCCAACGACAGTTTGCGAACTTCCTCACCGTTGCCGTTCTCAGCAGCACGTTCGCGCTGGCAACCGTTGGCGAAGCATCGGGAAAAAATGCCTCAGATCCCGATATTTCCACGTACATCAAACAGTTAAAAACCGATTGTTAGAGATGCTGAAAGATGCTGTTCAGGGTTGATTTGAAGTCGCCCGTCAAAAAAATGAACTTGCGCCGGAGAAACAGTTAATTGAGTTATCTCTATGAAATATGTTGCTGGCAAAGCACTCTGCAACATCTTTAAGCAACATGATTTTAAGCTAAAAATAACCGCTTTATCTAGTTATAATGGTCTTTGGCTATCCCTCCCTAATAATTATTCAATTTTCCTGGTTGTATTTATTAATAAAAATGAAAAAATAAAATCATTTCTAGTGCTATGAAAGGGTTGATTCAATATCTTTACGAAATCAAATTAGATAAAGCTATTCTCTGGTGCTATCTCATTTGGTATATTATAGTAGTTTGTTTTCATTTTGATCCTTCGCTTAAAATATGGATCAATTCAATGGGTATAAGTGCTGTAATCGGTACGGGTCTGATGCTAAGTGTTTCTTCTAGTAAAGGCAAAAGAGATCATTGGCAGGCATTCAGGTTATATTTCATGCCATTTTGTGTTTCAAGTTTCTCTGCCTTGATTAAAGACCAGGGATTTATCATATTTATATCACCAAATATCACCGAAACAATAGTATCAGTATCATGCTGTGGTCTGTTTTTATTACTTATTTTAGTAGTCAAACTATTCAAAAATAAAGTTATTTAGCGCGCTTACAAAATTGGTGGAAGCAGTATAAATATGACATTTTAGGTTGAAATTACCCCGATCGCCTTTAAGGGCAATCGAGTTTGTAGACAGCTTACACCCCGATGAAGCGATTGAATTGCTTTCTTAGTTTCTAGTCGGATAGTTCTTTGAGTGCGATCGCTTTTTGGTTGGGCGATCGCCAAGTTGTACTATACTGACCCCTGTAAAGCAATTACCAAGATCCCCAGATGAGTATCGGCGGTAAGCTGGTTGCTAAAATCGGTCGATCGCGCTGGAATTTTTTGCCCTCAAATTGCTTTATTTGGATTAATTAGCGTTTTAAATTCTGCGTTCTACTTTCTCCGTTGCGGCGACACAAGCGGCGGGTAATGTCCTCCCTACCGTCAATTGTCAATAACCAATTATTAATTGTTAGTATTCCATAAGAGCGCCAAAAAGATATATCATAACCTTAACCGGATCATTTCTTCCCAGATATGTTCTACTGTTCTAATCCGACGTGTTCTCATCCTTTCAATCCCGACAACTCTAAATTTTGTCAAAGTTGCGGCCAGTCCGACCTCACGCCTCTCTTCAGAAACCGCTACCGCGTGATTCGACTGTTGGGCGAAGGGGGATTTGGCAGAACTTACGAAGCGGTAGATACGGATCGCATGGACGATCCGTGCGTAATCAAGCAGTTTGTACCCCAATTTCAAGGAACCTCAGCACTTGAAAAAGCCTCACAATTGTTTAAAGAAGAAGCGAAACGACTTTACGAACTCGGTGAACATCCCCAAATTCCTCGATTAATTGCTTATTTTGAACAAGACAAGCGACTTTATTTAGTACAAGAGTTGATTGAGGGGCAAACTTTACTAGCCGAATTAACTCAGCAGGGTGCTTTTAGCGAAGAAAAAATTTGGCAGTTGCTGGCAGATGTACTGCCGATTTTGAAATTTGTGCACGATCGCAATGTCATTCACCGAGACATCAAACTTGAGAATATCATGCGGCGCCGCACTTCTGTTAGCTCCTCGCTGCCAAAGGCGGGAAATTTTCGGAATTCAGCTTTCCGAAGAGGAGGGCGCGGAGAGTTAGTTTTGATAGATTTTGGCATTTCCAAACAAGTGACGGGCTCGCTGATGAGCAAAGTAGGCACGACGGTAGGAACGCCCGGATATTCGCCGATAGAACAAATGCGCGGTCAAGTTTTCCCCGGCAGCGATTTGTACAGTTTGGGAATAACTTGCCTGAGACTGCTAACTCAATGTTTGCCAAAAATTGACGGTTCCGATGACCTTTATGATCCGATAAATGGCGGCTGGATTTGGAGAGAACGGTTGCCAGCCGGCACAAAAATCAGCAGCGAGTTGGCAAATGTTTTAGACAAATTAATTCAAGATTATCTCAAAAATAGATATCAATCTGCTGATGAAGTAATCAAAGCTTTAAATCTCTATTCTTTACCTCCCCAACCCCATTGTGCCAATGGAGGACAACTTGCTCTAAATTCTTTTCGGACAAAGGGAGGACAACTTGCAATCAATAGCCCGCTCAATCAAAGCGGGCAAATCAACAGCAATATCTCTGTCAATCCGAGGAAAAAATCCAACACCACTCCGCCATTGAACAAGGCATCGCAGAGAATTGCTGCTGTCAAAAGCACTTTTGAATTTCAGGTGGTGACAGTAGACAAGCGCGGGAAGCAAATTAATGTTAACAGCGGCAAAGCGCGTTTTTTTGAAGAACCTCTTGGTAGCAGTACACTGCTGGAAATGGTATCTGTTCCTGGCGGTACTTTCCTCATGGGTTCTCCAAAAGATAGAGGTGACAGCGACGAAAAACCGCAGCATCCAGTAACTTTAGCATCTTTCTATATGGGCAAATTTCCAGTCACTCAGGCCCAGTGGACAGCAGTGGCGGCGCTGCCGGAAATTAAAATATTTCTCAATCCCGATGCTGCCCGTTTTAAAGGTGCAAATCGACCTGTAGAAAATGTATCTTGGTACGAGGCTGTGGAGTTTTGCGATCGACTTTCTCGCAAAACTGGTAAGAATTATCGCTTGCCTACCGAAGCCGAATGGGAATATGCTTGCCGGGGGCAAACTACGGGGCCGTTTCACTTTGGGGAAACGATTACCAGCGAGTTAGCCAATTACAACGGAAATTCTAATTACGCTGACGCGCCCAAGGGAGTTTATCGCTTTCAAACGACAGATGTTGGCAGTTTTCAACCTAATGCTTTCGGATTGTACGATTTCCACGGAAATGTTTGGGAATGGTGCGCGGATTCTTGGCACAATAATTATAACGGTGCGCCTGCGGATGGTAGCGTTTGGGAGTCTGACGGGGACTCTTCGCTGAGGTTGTTGCGGGGCGGTTCTTGGAACGATCATCCTCCGAATTGTCGCAGCGCGTGTCGCCTCAGATATCAGCCGGATTGTAAGGCTAGTATTGTGGGTTTTCGAGTGGTTCTTTCTGTTGTTTAAGAATGGCGATAGCTCTTTTTAACTTAACTAAAATTCAACCAGCTAAAAACGGTTTCAACCGTCAATTCTAACTCAATTCCATTAAGGATTGGTAAATCAGTTGCACCTTCGTACAACTCCACTCTTTGCCCGGAAAATACGGCTAAAATACTTTCTTCTTCGGGAATCATTAACCAGCCCAATTCAGTGCCTTGTTGCGAACAAGCTAGTAATTTAGCAAGCACTTTTGTTTGGCTTTGTTCGGGAGAAAGAATTTCAATCGCCCAGTCTGGATAAATTTCAAAGCGGTTAGCAATTCTACCCGATGGTAGAAATGGAATTCTTTCCCACCGAAATACTGCTACATCTGGGACGAGTGATACACCGCCGAAAGTGCAACGCAACTCTGGAAAAGCATAAGCAATCTTTGGTATTTCGACTATTTGGTTGATGACATTGCAAAGCTTAGCCTGCAATCTGCTATGTTCACCTTGAGGCATGGGTTTTTGAATGATTTCTTTGTTAATATATTCGGAAGCTGGCTCCGTTTCTGGAAGTTTGAGAAACTCCTCTAAGTTGGGCAAGATTTTAATGAGTGTAGTCATAGGTCAAGTCGATTTTAGATGTTCGATTTTAAATTGGATAGATATCAGAACCCCGACTGTTTAAAAGTCGGGGTTCGGGTATCTATTATGAAGGACAAATTCAAGCCTTAACTAGCCTTCTTCTGAGGAGCCATTATGCGTTCCACACTCATAGCAGCCACGCTTAATGTCACCACAGCCATGCCAAGAATTGCCACAGGCTGCAACTTCTCGTTGATAATTATAAACGCAAAAAGTGCCGTCATCGCCGGCCCCAAAGTGCCAATTACTGACGCTAAGGCCGCCCCCGCGAACCGGATGGCAAAATTATTCAAAAGATAGCTAAACAGCGTCAGCACCCCTAAAATAACGCCTCCGATAATCAAACCAGGCCAAACATTTTGGTCGATCTTAGGAGAAAAATTTTCCGACAGCGGCACCCACAAACTCAGGGAGGAAAATACAAAAATCGCGGCGAAATTAACTAAACTAAAAGGAATTGGGTGCAGCTTGCCCGCGGCCATTTGCGTCAGCAATACGTAACCTGCAAAGGTAATCCCAGAAGCCAGTGCCGCCGTGACTCCCACCCCGACATTGCCGCCGCCCGGAGGTGGGGCTGCAAAACTCGGCCACCCAGCTAAAATCAGACCTGCGGTAATCCCGACTATCGCAAAAAAGCCGACTCTGCTGGGGCGAGAACCAAACAAGATCCAAGAACCTAGTACGGTGACGATCGGGTAAATAAAGAAAATCGTAATCGCAATCCCCGCTGGAATATTGCCGATCGCCAAATAAATCAAAACCTGAGACAAAAACAGAAAAAATGCGCTTCCTAAAACCTTCCCCCACAAAGCTCGATCGCCCGACTGGAACAACCGCCTAATATCTTTCCAAACAGAAGGATACAGAAATGTCGCCAATATCGGCATCAAAGCCATCACCACGATC
This sequence comes from Microcoleus sp. D2_18a_B4, assembly GCF_036702475.1. Lineage (NCBI taxonomy): Bacteria > Bacillati > Cyanobacteriota > Cyanophyceae > Oscillatoriales > Microcoleaceae > Microcoleus > Microcoleus sp. D2_18a_B4. Next base: position 50,577 of record NZ_JAUBTL010000033.1, on the reverse strand, counting down.
AGCCGCATCAACAAAATCAACAAAGAATTGCCAAAACCGGGAGTCACCACCCCCGGAAATTCAAACAAGCCAAAAACCACCCGAGGATTTCTGCCTTTAATCAGAATTCTTAAACAAACATTAAACAGCGACAATACCACCGCCGAAGACAAAGCCAGCACCAAACCTGTCTGTACAGAAGGTGCTTTAGCGGATGCGGTCGAGGGAACTGAAGAGGGTTCCGGCACGGCTTCCCGCGGCCTTTCCACAGGTGTTGGCTGCAGAAGTTGCGGGCGGACAGAATTAACAGAATTAGTTGATTCCTCGACATAGGAATCTTGAGCATCGAAAGGATTCTCAAGATATTCTTCTTCTTCTTCGAGTTCTTCCCTGATGCGGTTTACGAGATTTTGTAACAGCTCTTCCCCTTGCCGCTCTAGGGTTTGCATATTGTTGAGCCGCACGGAAAGCTCGCTTTCATAGCTGCTCAAATCTTGTTCCAGCATCTGGAAACTGCGATCGATCCTTTCATCCAGCGCCGCCAGCAACTGCGAGGCGCGTTCGTCGTAGTTGCTCGGCGGCAGGGGTATCGGGAACTCGCCGCTGGGAATAGGGCTGCTGAGAGAATTTCCAGAGTTAGCGCTGAGTTCGTTGAACCGCTGCACCAACAAATCCTGCAAATTGTGAGCCAAAACTTGAGCCAACTGCTTCAGCCACAATTGCTGCTGCTGAATGTATCGCCCAGACAGAGATTCCATTTGCTGAGACTGCAATTTGCGATATTGCTCTCTGAGGTCTTCAATATCCTCAATCAGGTGATTTTTTTCAGTTTGCAGCCGAGTAATGTCTTGATTTAACTGGCCTTTGACATTTTGATGCAAAGCGTCCAGTTCTTGCATTACTGAGTGGAGGACTTCTTCTGCTGATTGTACTTCCTCTGGCTCGTCCTTTGACGAGTATACGTTCCGCTGCGCCATTAGCCTATAACCTCTAATTTAAACTGCACGTTCACTGTTCTTAAGTATTTTGGCAAATCAGGCCGCAAGTTCTAGTGATATCAAATCCGTTAGCATCGGAATAGTAAATTCCAGTTCACTGTTCACTGTTCACTGTTGACTGTTCACTGTCAACCGTCAACCGTCAACATCATGTATGAGTGTAACCGGAAATGATATGAGTGGCTCTAAAAGATTGCGGACACTGTTGAATCAATAGTAGTCGCTAAGCTACAAATGTGAGAAAATTGCGTGAAGCAAAGCTATCCCGCTCTTAATCCCCCCAAGAACACTTTGTGCAATTAGAAATCATACTATAGCAATCCTCGCATCAGTTGTAAAAATATGTAGGGTTAGTGCTACCCCTACTCCCCGTGCCTACCCCAGCCTGCATCGGGGCAACCGGGCGTGGGTTTTGCCCCTACAAGAATTACACAAATCATTGAGGATTGCTATACAGCTTGACCTCTCCACGGATTGCTCCCGGTAATTCTCCCATCTAACTCACCCGATTGCACCCGAATCACAAACTTAATGACCGAAAGCATCCAGGATACAAGCCCCCGGATTCATCCGTCCAGAAATAAAAAACTTGTATCCGATGAAACTTGCCCCCCGAATTTATCCGTGGCGTCAAGGCTTCAATCTAAAATCTAAAATCTAAAATCTAAAATCGATTGACCCCTTCTGCGACTAAATTTGATTGGGGGGTGTCACTCCTAGCCCCTCAACGGATAACTTGATGCTGCGGGCAGAAATCCGGTTTCTTTTGCCCGCATTTCTCCCGCACTCCCGCACCCAGATTTATTATATTAAAGGTTCCGATCTTTTGCTCGCGAAAGTTTTAAGAGGCGATCGCACCCTCAATAAGCAACCACACGCATCAAAAAATTAACACATCCCATCCCCGAAGAGCAACAGATATGGCATCCGAAATTTATGACAATTCCTTTACAAAGGATATAGAAAAACTGAATATTTCTTCAGAAGCCGAAGTCTTTGTGTTTCCGGCATCATTTGCCCAGCAGCGGTTGTGGTTTCTCGATCAATTCGCACCGGAAAACCCTTTCTATAATGTAGTAACAGCACTGCGCTTAACTGGTTCCCTCAACTTAACAGCCTTAGAGCAAACATTCAACGAAATAGTGCAGCGACACGAAACTTTGCGAACCACTTTTGCAGCGGTATCAGGTCAACCAGTGCAGATAATCTCTCCCGCTTTCAAGACTAATTTAAAAGTATTAGACTTGCAAGATTTGCCGCCCGAACAACGGCACACAGAAGCAAAGAAACTCTCTGCCGCAGAATCTCTTCGCCCTTTCAATTTATCCACGGGGCCGCTGATGCGAATCACCCTCCTGCGGCTGACTGAAACCGAGCATATTCTCTTGCTAAATATGCACCACATAGCCTCCGATGATTGGTCGATCGGGGTGCTAATTCGAGAACTGGAGGTTATCTATACAGCTTTGATAAATCAACAGCCATCTGCCCTGCCAGAATTATCACTTCAATATGCCGACTTTGCCGAGTGGCAGCGCGAATGGCTGCAAGGTGAAGTATTAGAAACTCAGCTTGCTTATTGGCGGCAGCAATTGCACGGGATTTCTGTGTTAAATTTGCCGACTGATCGCCCTGCACCAGCTAGGCAAAATTATCGGGGAAAAACTCAATATTTAGAACTGCCTAAAAAGCTGAAGGACGCACTTTTAGCGCTCTCGCAGCGAGAAGGAGCGACTTTATTTATGACAGTGCTCGCTGCATTTCAAACTTTGCTTTACCGCTACTCGCAACAAGAAGATATTGTTGTAGGTTCGCCGATCGCCAATCGCAACCGCAGCGAAATCGAAGCATTAATCGGTTTTTTTGTCAACACTTTAGTGCTGCGAACAGACTGTTCGGGAAACCCGACATTTCGAGATTTTTTGGGCCGGGTGCGGGAAGTAACCCTGGGAGCTTATGCTCACCAAGATTTGCCTTTTGAAAAGCTAGTCGAGGAATTGCACCCAGAGCGATCGTTGAATCGCCACCCGCTGTTTCAAGTGGTATTCGGGCTGCAAAATGCGCCGCTGGACGAGCTAGAATTGCCAGAATTAAAGTTGAGTTCTTTTCCTTTGGAAACTCAAACCACGCGCTTTGATTTAGAGCTGTATTTGTGGGAAGCTTCCGATAATTTTAGGAGCAGATACGGCGAACATTGGGAAGATTCGGAAGGGATCAGAGGCTTAGCTGTGTACAATACAGATTTATTTGATGAAGTTACGATCGCCCGAATGCTGAAGCATTTTAAAACCCTGCTGGAAAGCATTGTCGCTAATCCAGAACAAGGAATTGCTAACTTACCTTTATTGAGCGAGGATGAAGTGAATCAATTATTCAAAGAATGGAACGATACTCGCACAGATTATCCTCAAAATAAGTGCATTCATCAGTTATTTGAAGAGCAAGTCCAGCAGCATCTGGAGAATGTCGCCCTAACTTTCGACAGCGAGCACCTCACTTACAGAGAACTCAACAGTCGCAGCAACCAACTGGCGAGTTACCTACAAAAAATGGGCGTGGGGGCGGAGGTTTTAGTGGGGCTTTGTGCAGAGCGATCGATCGACCTAATTGTCGGGATGTTGGCTATACTGAAAGCGGGAGGAGCTTATCTACCGTTAGATCCGAGCTATCCGCGCGATCGGCTAAACTTGATGCTGGAAGATGCTCAAGTTAAAGTCTTGCTAATTCAAGATAAATTGATTGAGAATTTCCGAGACTTCTCAAACTCGGTGATTTACTTCGATCGCGACTGGGAAGACATAGCCAAAGAAAGCGCCGAAAATCCCGCCAACACCGTAACAGCAGACAACCTAGCTTACGTTATTTACACATCTGGCTCAACAGGAAAACCCAAGGGAGTTGCTGTCACCCACAAAGCAGTAAATCGGCTGGTACTCAACACCAACTATATAAAAATAGAACCTAGCGATAAAATTGCCCAAGCATCAAACGCTTCATTCGATGCAGCCACATTCGAGATTTGGGGAGCCTTGCTTAACGGCGCTCAACTCGTGGGAATTAGCACAAATATTACCCTTTCGCCTCACGATTTAGCCTTAGAACTGCGCCAACAAGGCATCACCGTCTTGTTTTTAACAACGGCCTTATTTCAACAAATTGCTAGAGTTTTACCGCAAGCTTTTAATTCGCTGCGCTGCTTGCTGTTTGGCGGAGAAGCGGTCGATATGAGATGGGTTAAAAAACTTCTCCAACAAAAGCCAAGCACTAAATTAATTCACGTTTACGGGCCTACAGAAAATACCACATTTTCGGCTTATTATTGCGTGCAAGACGTACCCGAAACCGCAACATCTATCCCCATCGGCCGCCCGATCGCCAACACGCAAATTTATCTCCTCGATGCGGATTTGCAGCCGGTGGCGATCGGTGTTATAGGTCAATTGTACGTCGGCGGTGACGGATTGGCGAAAGGCTACCTCAACCAGCCCGATTTAACGGCTGCTGCATTCATTCCTAATCCTTTTAGCAATAAATCTGGTTCTAGCCTTTATAAAACAGGTGATTTAGGTCGCTATTTAGCTGACGGCAACATCGAGTTTTTAGGTCGCGTTGATGACCAAGTAAAAATTCGCGGCTACCGCATCGAGTTGGGAGAAATTGAAGCGGCTTTGTGCCAGCATCCACAAGTGCGCGAAGCAGTAGTAATTGTGAGGGAAGACATCCCCGACGATAAACATTTGGTAGCTTATGTTATTCCTGACGGCATCAATGAAAAATCAGAAAGTCACAATCTAAAATCAAGTGACTTGCGCCAATTTTTGAAAGAAAAGTTACCAGGATATATGGTTCCTGCAACTTATGCAGTGTTGGAGAATATGCCACTGACGCCTAATGGCAAAGTAGACCGCCGGGCCTTGCCTGATATAGATACAGACAGCGAGGATATAACAGAAAATTATGTAGCGCCTCGGACTGATCTCGAAAATGCGATCGGGAAAATTTGGGCTAAAGTTTTGGGCAAACAGCAGGTTAGTATCTACGATAATTTCTTTGAACTAGGCGGGCATTCCCTGCTAGCAACTCAGTTAATTTCTCGCATCCGAGACGCTTTGCAAGTCGAGCTATCGGTCAGCAGTTTGTTTGAGGCTCCGACTGTGGCGAGTCTGGCAAAATACATTGAGACAATGCGCTGGGCCGCGAAAGGTTTGGATACTCCTAGAACAGACGAAAATGAGCGGGAAAATGTGGAATTTTAAGGTCTTATACCAATTTTATATGAGGCTGCATAGAATCCGATCCCCCCTAGCCAAGAGGGCGGGCACGGGGGCACCGCCCCTACTAAGGGGGGGACAAGATTCCGATCTTTCGTCCCCCTTCTTAAGGGGGATTTAGGGGGATCGAGATATGTGCAACTTCACATTAAATTGGTTTTACATAATTGCGGGATGATTTTGATTGTTTTGTGGAATTGGCATCTGCCCTGTCGGTAGAAATTACCGCAATGGGAACTTATATTCAAGCCTGCTTCACGAGAAGATTTAGACCTCTGACTTGCTAATATAAAGGCTGAGGCTGCCTATATACTTGCAAGATTGCTTGCGGGGCATTACAAATAAGGGAGAAAAGGTTCTCTCAACAACCAGTCATCCAGAAAATCACAAACGATGTCCAACCAAGCGTCTGACCGTCTTAAACAAAATGCTGAAAAAATTATGCAGATATGGGAGAAGCGGGCGCGCGATGAAGTCGGTGCATCAACGCGTCACAATTCTCTTGTCTTGCAAGATTCCCTACCTCTGTACTTAAACCAACTGGTAGATGAACTCTCAAACAGAATTGTCAGGACACCTGCCCGAATCACAGCCGACGAGGTAGAAAGTACGCGGATTGGCAAGCTGCATGGCCATGAACGGGCGGGTTATGCTGACTACTCTATGACTGAACTCATTTTCGAGTATCAGCTCCTCCGTCAAGTAATATTTCAAGTTTTAGAAGAAGAAGCACCTTTAGGAGTGCAGGATAGAGACATTATTATCGGCTCCATTGAGCAAGCCGTTAATGACGCCGCCACTCAATTCTCCGAAACGCTGCGAGATATTCAAGAACTATTTATGGTGACGCTAACTCACGACCTCAGAGGGCCTCTTAATGTTGTAAAAATGGGAAGTCAACTCACTCTGCGGCGGCTTCAACGAGGAGACACCCATATCGATGTGGCGACGAGGATGATCGGTGCGGTCAATCGGCTGGATTCGATGATTCAAAATCTCCTTGATGCGAGTCGGCTGCGGGCAGGGCAGAGCTTAAAGATTGAATTTGAAGAATGCGATTTTGAGATGCTAGTCCAAGAGGTGGTAGAAGATTTGAGCTTTGCGTATGGAGAGCGGTTTGTTGTAGTCTCTGATTCTGAGATCAGGGCTGTTTGCAGCCGTAAAGAAATACGGCGGGTGATTGAAAATTTAGCAATTAACGCTGTGAAATATGGTGCGCCTACTACGCCGATTACACTCACGCTCCAGCAAACCCAAACGCAGATCAGCCTTACTATCCATAATGAAGGCGATCCGATCGCCCTAGACGCTCAATCCATCCTCTTTCAACAATTTCGTCGAACCATTTGTGCCCAGGAGCAAACCGGCTGGGGATTAGGATTATTTTTAGCAAAGAGTATTATTGAAGCCCATAAAGGGACACTTGCGGTTGAAAGTGCAGAGGGCAAGGGGACAAGCTTTATTATCCATTTACCTAAAGTTCTTGCTTAGTTCGGGACATTAAGACTAAGAAGAAAAATAGGGTCTAAAACAATACGGTTTAATTTTCCTTAACTGAACCCTATTGTTCTATAGAGTTGGAGTATCTATGAGGTTGCTAGTTAGAAATTTCCCACCCATCAGCTAATTTAGTTATGCCCTCCGATGGTTACACAGCATTTCATTATTGGTATAACATAAGTGGCAGAGGGATATATATGCTTTAGGGCAAAACAACATGACATTTATACGAGCGTGGCGATTCATAACACTGATGCTGGCTTCATTTAGTCTGAGTTTGTCTATGGCACATTTGCTAGAGTTGCCGCAAAGAATGCAGTTTGACCAGCAACTTTGGGTGAGAGTAACGGTCTTTGAAAATGTTTATAAATTGTTTGGCTCAGTCGGCGCAGCTTTTGAAATTACAGCGATTTTGACAGCAATCGTGCTGGCATTTCTTGTTCGCAAACATGGTTCAACTTTTTACTGGACGTTGGGCGGAGCTATTCTCTTGGTGCTAGCGTTTGTGAGTTGGATCATGTTTGTTGCGCCAATGAATGCTGAATTCGCCCAATGGTTGACGAATCCCATTCCAGCAGATTGGACGCGGTATCGGGATCAATGGGAGTATGCACACGCAGTAAACGCCTTGATTAAAATCCTTGGGCTAAGTTTGCTCGTGATTTCTGTGCTTGTTGAAACGCCGAAAAAGAGAGCGATCCATTCTGAGCGTGAGTGAGGCTTATTTAGATGAACGAGCTGGATTGAGTTCGGGCGTGAAGTCATCAAACAGCTTAATGTTTTTAGTAAACCAGAAATCTCAGAATGGTTCGGTATGTAGAAATACAGTGTAATTCTAGCTAAATACAAAATGACGTAGTTCTGGACTATTAGAGGCGAATAAACTCATCTGAGAAGCAGAAAATGCTGCCTCGATCGTGTTCATTTTATGGCGAATTATGCTTTATGAAAATCAACAAAATCTAACCCAATGAACCAACTTTTCCGCCTCATTTTGATATTCATGAGTGCGTTGATTGTCATCACATTCAACATCAATGGCAGTGCAAACCAACTGGACTTGGATGATAGGATCGATCGCTTCATCACCACTCAAATGAAGACTCATCACATTCCGGGTTTGGCACTCGCGATTACTCACAATAACCAAGTGTTGCACGTTAAGGGATACAGTACAGCAAACAACGAGCGGCCTGTTACAGCACAGACCCAATTCTTGATTGCTTCGATGAGCAAATCGTTTACCGCAATGGCAGTGATGCAGCTAGTTGAAGCGGGACAAATTAATCTGGATTCACCCGTGCAAACTTATCTACCAGAATTCACCGTGACCGATCCAGCGATCGCTGCCAAAATTACCATTCGTCATCTCCTCAATCAAGTGAGTGGTTTATCTGACGTAGGCTTTCCTGAGTTGCAGGTTTCTCAAGCAACAACAATTGGCGATCGCGTTACTAGCCTCAGTCGAGCAAGTCCCGTTGCGTTACCGGGCGCTCAGTTCCACTATTTCAATCCCAATTACGAAGTGTTGGCGCGAGTGGTTGAAGTGGTGAGTCAACAGCCATTCTCAGCCTACTTACAAACGCATATTTTTACACCTCTTCAGATGTCGCGGACGCTCAATGCAACTACAAGTGCTGACGCATTCCCAGGTGCTACCAACATGGCACAAGGACATCTGATGGGATTTGGACTTCCCTTCGCATATCCAGAAATGTCTGGTTATTTGAGCGGCAGTAGCGGGATCGTTTCCACCGCAGAGGACATGGCAAATTATCTAATCTTCCAAACCAACAGTGGACAACTTAAAGAGACAAAATTGCTTTCTGAAAGTAGTGTGGCGCTGATGCACACTCCACCCAAAACCATCGGTAGTTCCTATGGCATGGGTTGGTTCAAGGGCAGCGAGAACGGTGAACCAGCGATCGAACACTCTGGAATTTTGTCTACATTCTCTACGTATGTTGTGCTATTGCCGAAGGAAAAGTATGGAATTGCGCTACTTTGCAACATCTATGCGTGGCCGTTAATTCCAATGGCATTTCCGCAAATCAAAACTGGACTGATTCAATTACTAAAGGATGGGCAGCCTGCCGCAGGTGGGTTTTCAATAACCTTGTGGGGTATAGCGATCGCACTGTTAATGTTTATAGGTGTAATGCTGGCAATCCGCAGTTTGCTTTACTTACCACAATGGAGACAAGCGATTCGTAGAATTCCATTGTGGCGGGTCTGGTTAGGGATTGGCTGCACATTCTTGCCAGCGTTTTTCCTAGTTGTATTACCTTGGCTATTCGCATTGGTGTCCGATCGATTCTTTGGATATGTAGTTCTGTTTCGATCTATGCTCGATCTGATGCTTTGGCTGAGTGTGTGTGCGGTTTTGGGCGTAATAAATGGAATTGCACGTTTGATACTTCTGGCGCGTTCCAATGGATCAGAGTATTAGAAAAGCCAAATTATCTATTCAATCTCACGTCCATTTCACAATTCAAAAGAAATTATTTTATGAAGAAGTTAAACCAAACTGCTAATTCATCCCAAAAACCTAGATATAGCCCCTACGCCGACCTATTGATTGGTTTCTGCGGAAATGATGAGATAGTTACATCTAAAATCACTTTCTGACTAATCAATATAAAACGACATTTAACGAATCACGATTATGTATACCAGCACATCAAATAAATCACCGCTAAAGTTCTTTCTACTGGTTTTTGCTCTTGCTATTCCATTATGGGTTATTGAACCAATGGTCAAAGTTAAAGGACTTCCGCTGGATCTTCCTATTACTGACCTTATAGGTACCTTTATACCGTTAATAGCTGCCTGTATCCTTGTTTATAAAGAAGAAGGGCATGGTGGCGTCAAGAAACTGCTGAAAAGAGTTTTCGATTTTTCAAGAATCAAGCCAAAAATCTGGTATTTGCCTCTTATTTTCTTGATGCCAATAATATATTTATTGATATATGGAGTAATGCAACTGTTTAGACTGCCACTTCCTGTAGGAGTGGAAATTCCCTTTCTAAATAACGCGCTAATTTTTGCAATCATCTTTATCGGTGCTACAGGTGAAGAAGTCGGCTGGTCGGGATATGCCGTTGATGCTCTGCAAGAACGATGGTCTGCACTAACAACCGCCATCATGGTGGGCTTGGTGTGGGCAATATTGCATTACCCATCAATCATTCAACAGGGTCACGATTTGATATGGATAGCATGGGCAACTCTCGGTCTTGTTGGTATGCGGATACTTATTATTTGGCTTTATAACAACACTGGAAAGAGTGTTTCAGCGTGCATCATTTTTCATAGTTTGGCTAATATTGGGAGGATTTTATTTCCCAAAGATCAAACTCACAATCCGCTAGTTGACTATCCTGATATTCACTATTCAATAATTGCGATAGCCGCTGTCACTGTAATCTTTCTGTGGGGATCAAAGACATTAGCTCGATATAGATATAGATATACTTGATTTGTGCCCAGTTGCTTTCCTGAAAACGTATGAAAGTAATATGTCATTGGCCCATGCTTGAAAATTTAGATTGGCTAAGTAAATTAGTCCAGCAAAGAATTCAGGAAGTTCAAAAATAGTTATTAACAAAACAAGAAACTGTAGCCAACATAATTTAGTAAGATAAGGAAACAATTATTAACATATACAATTGCCATAATTCAGGGGGGAGCAAATCTAAATCTGCAAGAAATTGGGATGATAAATTCCTTTAATCCTCCAGCGATTATCACTTTCCTCGGCTAGAAATCTTGCACAAGAATCAATCAGCCTTTTAGGGGATGACTCTTGGGCCAACCCCACAATAAAATGGAAGTTTAGCTTAGCAGGTATGAAAGGCTGTTCGTGCAAATGGTGCAAGATATCCGATCGCACTTTACTCTCTTCAAGGAACAACGATGAATTACGATATCTTTGACGAACAATACTACCTTTCGCAATATCCTTGGGTGAAACCAGCCATTGATGCAGGAAGCATCAAATCTGGACTAGAACACTTTCAAAAATATGGTCAAGCCGCCGGCCTCACAAAAGTATCGCGGTATTTTGACGAATCTACCTACCTTGCCGACAATCCAGAGATAGCACCCTTCGTCCGCACAGTCAACCCAAACGCGCCCTTTGCGACCGGACTAGACCACTTTATCCAATACGGTTACGAACAGGGTCGCAGCCAAGTATCGCCTGAGTATGACGAAGAGTTTTATGTAGCAAATAACCGAGATTTACTGCCGTTTATTCAGAATGGAACTTTTAAAAATGGCTACCAGCACTTCATTCAATTCGGAATCAAAGACGGTCGGTTTGGAACTTCATTTTTGGAATCGGAATACTTACAGAAAAACCGCGATATTGTGCCGTTTGTCAACTCTGGAGCCTTAAAAACTGGTCGCGAACACTACTTCAAGTTCGGAAGTTCCGATCCAAGCCGCTCTGCGACTTTTGTTGGAACTTCGGGCAATGACATTATAACTGGTTCCGGGGTGGGGAATGCCGAATTATTTGGAGTTGAAGTAGGTATAGAACCTCATTACGGCGCCCGATTGTATGAAAGTGATGGCAGCAATGAATTTGATACTCTCATTGGCGGTATCGGTCGTGATAAATTTGTGTTAGGCCAATATCAAGCATTCGCCCGTAATGTGTCATTGCGTGGAGTACAGTATTACATCGGGCCGGGTTTTGCTACAATTCGGAACTTTACCAAAGGTCAAGATAGCATCGAGTTATTAGTGGATTCCTCAGATCAGTTATTGGTGTTTCCCATCAACAATAATCGAGATTTAGCTATCCAAAGGAAAGGCTATCCCACCTTTGAGAATGGAGTTTCTGTTCCCTCAACCAGTCCATTTGATACAATTGGTGTTATTGAAGGTGGCGGAAATCTCAGTTTGAATCTATCACCAGGATCTGGTTTCACACGTTTACTTGTGTAGAAATCTCGAAGCTATTCAGAATTTGCCCGATCGCTGCTGGGAGTAAGATCGCACATTCAACAAAATCTGCGATCGCACTTGCCGATGCCAACAACTCGCCTTTCGCGACTGTACTTTACTTTTTTTAAGAAAGCAACCATGAATTACGCAATTTTTGACGAACAATACTACCTTTCGCAATATCCGTGGCTGAAACCAGCCATTGACGCAGGAAGCATCAAATCTGGAAGAGAACATTTTGAAAAATTTGGTCAAACCGCCGGCTTAACTAAAGTATCGCGGTATTTTGACGAAGCTACTTACCTCGCTGGCAACCCAGACATCGCTGCCTTAGTCCGCACTCCCAACAACCCAAACGCGCCTTTTGCAACCGGCTTAGACCACTTTATCAAATTTGGCTACGAAGAAGGCCGCACCCCCGTATCGCCTGAGTATGACGAAGCGTTTTATGTAGCAAATAACCGAGATTTGCTGCCGTTGATTCAGAACGGAACTTTCAAATCAGGCTACCAGCACTTTATTCAATTCGGGGTAAAAGAAGGTCGTTTTGGAACTTCATTTTTTGAAACAGAATACTTACGGAAAAACCCCGATATTGTGCCATTTGTCAACTCTGGAACCTTGAAAACTGGTCGGGAACACTACTTCAATTTTGGAAAAAACGAGCCAAGCCGGTCTGCGACTTTTGTCGGAAGTTCTGGGAATGACATCCTCACCGGTTCCGGGGTGGGGAAAGTTGAATTAATTGCAGTTGAAGTAGGTTTAGCTACAGGTAATGGCTTTGGAAGCAGTCGACTTTATGAAAGTGATGGCAGTAATGAATTCGATATTCTCATTGGCGGTAGCGGCCGCGATACATTTGCGCTTGGTAAGGAGAACATAACCCGTAGGGGATCGCTACTAGGATCGACACAGTTTTATATCGGGCCGGGTTTTGCTACAATTCGGAACTTTAATCAAGGTCAGGATACTATTCAGCTAGCAGGATATTTCACACTATCAAATTCTTACTTAGATATATTCTCGGTGTTTCCCATTAACAATGGTCTAGATTTAGCTATCCAAACGAAGGGCTTTATAAACGCTATAAAGGGAGTGCTATCAACCAGTTCATTTGATACGATCGCTGTTATTGAAGGCGGCGGAAATCTGACATTAAATCAATTACCATCATCTCCAGATGATACATTTTCACTTGGATAGAAATCTCGAAGTTATTAGGGATTTGCTTGATCCTGCTGGGGAGTGCGATCGCACTTTTTTATTGGCTTGGGTGGAACAGAAAGATGGCTTGTTTATCCAATTGTGCTATGGATAACAGGCTTAGGCGGTTATTTGATGAACATAACAACAACCAAAAAACTTGGCGATTAGCACCTATAAAATAATTTTGTAAAAAGTTAAGGAGAGATAAAAATATGAAACAAAAGAAGCGATCGCTAAAGCAAATTGGATTTTTTCTACTTTACACTTTTGCCATCACATGGTTGTGCTGGATAATTATCATCATTGGCAACAGATATTTTAATGCTCTTTGGTATGGTGAGCCTTTATTTTTGATACTTTACTCAATCGGCAGTTTGGGGCCAGCCATTAGTTCTTATATTATTTATCGACAGTTCACTGAAGATTTTGGTGAAGAATCTTTTGTTAAGTATATCGTTGGTGAAAAAATTGATAAAAAAGTATGGCTGATATTTGGATTATTTTTAATTTGGCGTCTATTTATGGTTGGGATTGGCTTTGGAATCAATAAGCCTATATCAATTCTTTCTGTAATTATTAATCTACCACTGCTTATTCTTTTAGGTGGATTAGAGGAATTAGGTTGGCGTGGAATTTTGCAACCTAAATTAGAAAAGGTAGTTAATTATTTACCTTCTATCCTTATGGTGGGAGCTATATGGAGCATATGGCATTTGCCGTTATGGTTTATAAAAGGGACAATTCAAAGTTCATTTCCATTTGGATTGTATTTATTCTCAGGCATAATTTTAACTTCCAGTTTTACAACTCTGTATAAATACACAAGCAATTTATTTCTCTGTGTATTAACTCATGCCTGGTTCAATGGGTGTATTGGCTTAGCTTTATATATAGGTAATAACGGAGCCTTGCAACTAAATTTGAATTGGAAAGTAATTGTTGTTTTTTCCATCGAGCTAATAGTATCCGTCATTTTAGGAATAGCATATAGTCGTAAGAAAGCCCTTCTGTGTTAAGCAATACTTTCACTTGAAACAATTACTAACGTATTTCCGACTTGCATACTTAATCCCTTGGATGATTTGGTCGATTATAAGTCATCTCATTCAAACGTTACTCACAGTTTCTTCATTTTTGTTCGATATCATGAAAGATAGTTAATTTTCTTGTCGTTGACGAGGATGAAATCTATGAAATGGCAACAATTAATTCTGGCTTTTATAGCTACCATTTGCTTAATATTTGCAGGCAATGCCCTGGCGCAGACTGATATCAATATCAACAATACCAACCTCATCCGCTTTGGTGGAAGCGTAACCGTACCAGAGAACCAAGTTGTCGAAAATGCCCTTGCTTTTGGCGGGAGTGTTACGGTATCCCCTAATGCCAAAGTTGTGGATACAGCGATCGCGTTTGGCGGAGATGTCATCCTGCAAAAAGGAGCGCGGGTAGAAGGGGATGCTTACTCCTTTGGCGGCAAAATCGTACAGGAACCAGGTGCGATTATTGGTGGTGAACGCGCTACATTCAGCGATCGACATGGCATGATGTATGGCTCCAATCGAGGCAGAAGTAGCTTCTTCGCCCACTATTTCTTCAGTACCATTTTTAGAACTTGTTCCGCTGTAGTAGCAGCTATTCTCGGACTGATCATCTTACAAACCAGCCCACAGTTCCTGCCAAATTTGGCGACAAAATTGGGTCAACACCCCGGTTTGACTGCTCTATGGGGAATCGGGGCGATCGTTTCCTTGGTCTTTGCTACCGTGTTTTTAGCGATTACGCTCATTGGTATTCCTCTGATTCCACTCCTGAGTCTGACTGCGGTGATTACTGCTCTAGTCGGATCATTAGCCGTAGCACTTTTTGTCGGTCAACGCCTATTCCGTAATGGTAATTGGTCTTTACAGCAGCAGTTCTTGGTGGGTTTGGCGATCCTGACAGTTATGACACTAATTCCCTTTTTCGGAGGGTTAGTAGTTTTCCTAGTCAATCTGTTCGGGTTGGGTATCATCTTGCTGTGGCAATTTGGTAGAGAAAAACCCCAAATAGCTACTTAGTGAGTAGGGCGGTATAAATGTTGCTCAGGGTGAACAAGGTTCTGATGAAGGCAACGACCAAAAATGTTGAAGGTAAATTTCAATAATGAGAAATCCCCAGAAACCTTTCTCGCTCAGAACATATCTATTGATTGTCGTGGCGATATCTTGGCCATTTCAAATTGCGTATATCCTGTGGGCAAAGACGCCGTTTATGCGCTATGCCTTAAGCTCATTACCAATGATTATGGTCACAGTTGCTACTTATATTGCTGGTCGATATATATTTCATGATAGCTTCTCAAAAGCTGGTTGGAGTAGGGGGAAATCAAAACAATATTTCGCAGTCTTCTCACTAGCAATCTTTGTCTGGGTTGTTCCTACAATCCTCGAATTAGTCTTAGGAATGCGGAGTATTCCTAAAGGCGTTATCGTTCCAGAAATTCTCGGAAATTTTCTACTTCGTTTTATCGCAACCTTGATTCCAGCCTTTGGTGAAGAGTTTGGTTGGCGCGGCTATATGTTACCGCACTTGGTAAAACGATACAGATTAAGAACAGCACTGCTCCTTCATGGATTTATTTGGTGGGCATGGCATTTGCCTGTGATTGTTGGAATGGGCATGGCTGAAAAACTTACTGATAATATAGGTACTTCAATAGCCATTATGCTTGCAATCACTTTAATTCCTAGCATGATGCACGCGATGATTTATGCCTACATTTGGACAGTTACGCAAAGCCTTGCTGTTGTAACTGTTTATCACGCGGCATTTGATGAAATTCGGGATGCGATTGAGGCTTCGATCGGTTTTGGTTCTCTGGTTGAAATCTGGCAGATGCTTACCTTGACAGTCTTAGGGGGACTGCTGCTGTGGAAGGGAAATTGGAAACAGTTAACTGCGAGGAAAACATGAGCAAATCACTCTTGGCAAGGTGTCAGGGAACTTTATGAAATCAAAAACAGAACGAATGGCACGATTTAACGCCGAAAATGGAGAAATCATATTGACACAATATGAAAAGTGAAACCAAATTGACTCTGATTAAAATTATTCACACTGCGGTCTGGATATTCTTCAATTTTGTTATTTTCTATATGCTTTACGCCGCCATCGCCAATAAACTCGATCTTGGGCTCTGGATTGGTTATGGGTTTGTATTGCTAGAAGGGCTAACCCTACTAACTTTTAAATCACACTGCCCATTAAATCTACTTGCTCGAAAATACTCCAATTCCACAAAGGACAATTTTGATATTTATCTTCCCAGTTGGCTCGCCAAGTCTACGAAGTTAATCTATACAACTATTTTTGCGCTCATTACAATCATCACTATCTATCAAATGTTGAATTAAAAAATACCAAAACACTGGAGGCAGTAATGACCAAACAAATTTCTCTTGATGCGCTATGGGATTCAGCCACATCTCAGGATCGTGTATTCCACTTAGATGACTTCACTCACTTGCCAGAAGCAGCAAGACGATATCTCGAACACGCGATCGCACCTGGAACAAAGCTCGCTTCTGCGGTTCGCTTGAAGATGCACGGCGAAATCAAACTGAAGAGTTGGATTCCATTCAAAGCCGAGCAAGTCATTTGCTGGGAACATGGACTGATTTGGAGTGCTACAGCATGGATGAATAGCTTCTTGCCAATTGTCGGATCAGACCGCATTATCGACGGCATTGGTGCGATGCAGTGGAAGCTTTTAGGATTATTCCCTGTGATGACGGCGAGTGGTTCGGATATTACACGGTCGGCTATTGGTCGTCTCCAATCAGAGTCACTCTGGTTACCGTCTGTATTCTGCGGCGATGGCGTTTCATGGGCAAGTCCAGATTCATCGGATCTAGACTCCAACTTGCATCCCAGTTTTGTAGTGCAAGGCGAGAGAGCCGAACTAGATTTCACCCTTGATCAAACGGGTTGTCTCAAGACCTGTAAGCTACCACGCTGGGGCAATCCAGACGATGCTGAGTTCCGTTATGTGGACTTCGGTGGAATTTTAGAGGAAGAGGGCACATTCTGCGGCTACACCATTCCAACTCGGCTACGGATTGGATGGTACTTTGGCTCCGATCGGTTTGAGTCGGAGGGCGAGTTCTTCCGAGGCACGATCGATGATGCAATCTATCGATAGACCAACTTATGTCAAAGGAGAGAATGAAAAATGAGAAAATATCCGATTGCTTGGTTCTATATCTTGGCTTTTGGTATCTCATGGCTTGGCATGATATCGACCGTCTTAGCCTCGCGAGGCATTGCCCCATTTAACAGTCCTTACTTCCAACTTCTTTCCATCTTTTATGCCATTGGCCCTGCTCTTGCGGCTATGATTGTGTCACAGGTGACGCATGGTAAAACAGGGATTCGGGATTTGAACAAGGGACTAATCCGATGGCGGGTTAGCCTAATCTGGTACATCGTAGCGGTGCTGGGGTCTGCAATTTTGCTGATTGTGGCGCAAGCCGTAACGAAATTATTGGGCTTTTCGGTAACTATCGTAATGCCACCAGTCAATCTATCTCCCTATGTTATTTTCGGTTTCGGAGTAAATTTCCTCGCCCATACCTGCGAAGAAATTGGGTGGCGCGGTTTTGCATTACCACACTTGCAGAAACGATATAACGCTCTGATTGCTACTCTCATTGTGGGCATATTGTGGGGTTTATGGCATTTACCGCTTGTCTTTTTGGTAGGCAACCCGATGTCTGAGTTTCCTTTCGTCTGGTTTATCAGCATCGTGACCAATGCTTTTATCTATACCTGGATTTACAACAGCACTAAAGGCAGTATTTTGCTAGTGGCGCTTTTTCATGGTTCGGGGAACGTATGGGGACTATTTATAACTGGGGTGTCCCCTGTCGCATACGCTCTCGTGAATTGCGTTGTGGCGATCTCCGCGATCGCAGTATTTGGAAGAGCGCATCTCTCTCGCCGCCAGAGGGTTTGTGCGGAATAAAATGGGGTTGCAACTGAACTTAAATAATCCTGCAACGCTCGAACCGATAGGGGCTTCCTCTTGATGGACTGGATGGCGGTGGCGGTGGCTCCAGCGATCGCGCTACTTTGACGGATGGCGCAACAACTGTCTCCCTCGTGTTTCAGTTTAATGCTGAAGGGGCGATCGCTACTTTTCGGGTTGATGAATCAACGATTAAACGAATTGGACGCTTGGGTGAAACTATCGGGGCGAGGGTGGAATATCGAGAGTGTTTCCTCTATCTTTTCTCTTCGCTGTGCTTATCTTAATGGTCAACTTTCAGCTTGATGTATCTGCAAAAGTGAGATGCACCCGGGCGTCCCGCCCGAAGGCGTGTATTTTCACAGCAGGCGGGACACCAGACAAGAACCATCCTCAAATTGTGCAACGCCGAATTTTAAGGCCGACACAGCCAGAACCTACAGGATTTTAAGTCACATTTTTAGTCACGAAATTTCTGTGCAGAATGCCCTGACAGCTTCTGCAAACTGCTGGTTATGCTCGATTAATGCCATGTGTCCTCCTCGCTTGATAGTAACTAGCTCTGCTTGAGGTAATTCTGCTTTCATTCGCAGGCTAGCTGGGGGGGTAGTGGCGATATCTGAATCGCCGCAGATCACCAACACTGGAATGTCAATTGATGGCAAAGTTTTTGTTTCATCAAATTTGAGCATTCCCAGTGTGCCGCGAGCGAGAACGCCGGGAGAGCCCAAGGCTGATAGGAAAGCTGAGAACTCTAATTGACCGCGCGTTTCAGTGCCTTTAAATCCCGATAATTCTACACTGATGTGCAGTGAACCATTGAGATAGCTCAGCCAAGTCATTCCCCACATAATGGGTTCAAGAGCTATGGTGAGATAGAGCATAGGTTGGAGCAGCGGCTTCTGCAAAGCGCGTAATAAACCGCTAAAAATAGCGGTTTTGACGGGATTAGTATAAGTCGTATCTACCAGGATTAAACCAGCTACTCGACTACCGAGAAGTTCTGGAAAAAGCCGACTGAATGTTAGAGAAATCATGCCGCCCATACTGTGTCCGAGTAGGATAACAGGTTTAGTTCCTGCTATGGCAATGACGGCTTCGAGATCGCGGGCAAATTTTTCTAGGGAGTAGTCGCTGTTTTTTGGTCGAGTGGATTTTCCCAGACCTGGAAGATCCCAAACAATCACTCGGAAGCGATCGCTTAGTTGCCGTTTCGCGTAATACCAAACCATACTGTTCGGCCCCCAACCGTGGGAGAGAATAATCGGCTGTCCGTCCTCTGGGCCGTAGAATTCTACTTGTAAAATAGTGCCATCAGGCCTCTCTACCCGCTGCACCGTACCCGTCCGCGTCGGCTTGGGTTCGTCAGCACCGGGGCGGCGGAACAGCGGCAAACTGATAAAGCGGCCGCCAACAGACCAAAGAAGCATCAAGACTCCGCTGACTAAGTAGGACATCCCTACAAGTTCGCCGATGTACCATTCGTAAATAATGTATATACCTCCGCCAAGTACCCCGACGGACAGCAATCCCACCAGCCATAGGAACAGGAAATTGAAGGGCATGAACGGCATAAGCTGAAACCTTGGGTAGAATTTGGGTTGCGGATTCACACAGAATCATACTCAGGTTAGGCCACAGTAAGCAAGCGGTAAGTTAAGCTCTTAATTTGTGCGCTGGTGGAATTTAATTTATTGATTTGCCCAAGTAATGACAGGATGACTCAAAATGCCCGATCCAAAAATATCGAGTTCATCGCCAAATGCCAGAGATTCTGTCACGGTTGAGTTAGTTGAGTTTTTATCTTACCTTCGCAGTCTAGATATTAATATTTTTGTTGAGGGCGAGATCCTCCGCTGCAACGCTCCCGAAGGAATTATTACACCAGAACTGCGCGCCAAAATTTCTCATAAAAAAGCCGAAATTATTTCATTTTTAAAAGCAGCTAATCGTACTTCTAGTTTTACTTCTACACCGATTGTTCCTATGGGGCGGGACGGAAATCTACCGCTTTCCTTTGCACAGCAGCGCTTGTGGTTTCTCGACCAATTAGTACCCAACAATCCTTTTTATAATGTTCCCGCAGCATTGCGTTTGACAGGTTCGCTCAATTTTTCGGCGCTGCAACAAACCTTCAATGAAATTGTGCGCCGCCACGAAGCTTTACGCACGACTTTAGCAGTAGTTTCGGGGCAACCTGTTCAGAGAATAGCTGCTGCTTTCCACCTCCAGATTAATGTAGTGGATTTGCGAAATTTGCCAAAGGAATCTCGACAAAATGAAGCAAACAGGCTCACCGCCCAGGAAGCTCAACGCTCTTTCAATTTGTCCAATGACTTGTTGCTGCGAGTCACATTATTGCAGTTAGATGATGCCGAATATTTACTAATGCTGAATATGCACCACATTGTCTCCGATGGTTGGTCTATCGGGGTGCTAATTCAGGAATTAGGCGCGCTTTACACGGCATTTGCTAGCGAAAAGCCTTCGCCTTTACCGGCTTTGTCGATCCAGTATGCTGATTTTGCAAAATGGCAGCGCGAATGGCTGCAAGGGGAAGTTTTAGAAACGCAGCTTGCTTACTGGAGAGAGCAGTTAAACGGCATTTCTATGCTAAATTTGCCTGCGGATCGACCCAGGCCAGCAATTCAAAGTTACCAAGGCAAAAGGCAATTTTTGCAACTGCCAAAACAACTGAGCGAGGCTTTAGAAACGTTGAGCCAGCGCGAAGGAGTGACGCTGTTTATGACAATGTTGGCAGCTTTTAAAACGTTGCTTTACCATTACGCGCAGCAAGAAGATATTGTTGTAGGTTCGCCGATCGCCAATCGCAACCGCAGTGAAATAGAAGCATTGATCGGTTTTTTTGTCAACAGTTTGGTGTTGCGTACAGATTTGTCGGGAAATCCAACTTTTCGGGAACTTTTAAACCGAGTCAAAGAGGTAGCATTAGGAGCTTACGCTCACCAAGATTTGCCGTTTGAGAAGTTAGTAGAAGAACTGCACCCCGATCGCGCGTTGAACCAAAATCCCTTATTTCAGGTGGCGTTTGCGCTGCAAAACGCGCCGGGGAATCGGTTAGAATTGCCAGAATTAACGCTCAGCCCGCAGCAGTTAGATGTGGGTACAGCGCGGTTTGATTTGGAGTTTCATTTGTGGGAGCGATCGCCCGACAGATCGGGAAGCAACCAATCGCCCAGCAATAAGCTGTGGGTTGATAGCTCGGAGGGTATCAGCGGCATGGTTATTTACAGCGCCGACTTATTTGATGAAGCTACGATTACCCGCCTGATCGGGCATTTTCAAGCCTTGTTAGAAAGCATTGTGACAAATCCCGAACAGCGCATAGCAAACTTGCAATATTTGAGCGCCCAAGAGCGCGATTATTTGTTAGTTGAATGCAACAATACTCGGGCGGATTATCCGCAAGATTTGTGCATTCATCAGCTATTTGAAATGCAGGCCGCTCGGACACCGGATGCGGTGGCGCTGGTATTTGGAGAGGAGCGAGTCACCTATCGAGAGCTAAATCTCCGCAGCAACCAACTAGCACGTTATCTGCAAAAAATAGGGGTTGGGGCGGAAGTTTTAGTCGGGCTTTGCTGCGGGCGATCGCTCGATCTGATTGTGGGGATGTTGGGTATCCTGAAAGCGGGAGGAGCTTACTTAATTTTAGATCCGAGCTATCCTGCTGAGCGATCGAGCTTTATGGTAAAAGATGCTCAATTATCTGTTGTGTTAACTCAGCAGCAATGGATAGAGAATTTGCGCTCGCCCAATTTACAGATAGTTTGTTTAGACACAGACTGGGAGATGATTTCCCAAGAAATCGCCGACAATCCCACCAGCGCAGTCACAGCCGAAAATCTGGTTTACGCGATTTACACCTCCGGGTCCACGGGAAAGCCGAAAGGAGTGGAAATTGAGCACGGGAGCTTGTTAAATCTCGTTTTTTGGCATCAAAGAGAGTTTGGGGTGTCAGCGGGCGATCGAGCAACGCAAATTGCAGCGATCGGCTTTGATGCTTGCGGGTGGGAAATTTGGCCTTATCTCGCGGCGGGATCTAGCATTTACTTTCCAGAAGATGACATCAGGCGAGATCCTGAAAAACTGCAAAACTGGTTAGTATCAAACGCGATCGCAATTAGCTTTTTGCCAACACCTTTAGCCGAGAAACTTTTGCTATTAGATTGGCCTCAAACAACAGCGTTGCGAATCTTGCTCACAGGCGGCGAAAAACTGCAACAACATCCTTTAAAATCCTATCCATTTAAGCTAGTAAATAATTACGGCCCAACCGAAAACACCGTCGTCACAACTTCCGGTTATATTCCTGTAACAGAGCAAACAGACATCGCCCCGACAATTGGCCGCCCCATTGCTAACACTCAAGTCTACATATTAGACAAATATTTGCAGCCCGTACCAATGGGGGTTGTTGGCGAATTGTACATCGGCGGAAACGGACTCGCTCGCGGCTACCTCAACCGCCCAGATTTAACCGCACAAAGCTTTATTGTCAATCCTTTTAAACCAAATTCAGGCACCATTCTCCATGACTTGTTTAGGAACAGGCAAGATGCCTGTTCCACAAGAGATGAATTTTCTTGTGGAACAGGCATCTTGCCTGTTCTCGATAATGGTGCAACATCTCAGTTTAAACCAAATTCAGGAGAGCGAATTTACAAAACCGGCGACTTAGTGCGCTACAGAGGCGATCGCAACCTGGAATTTTTAGGACGCATTGACGAACAAGTAAAAATTCGCGGTTTCCGCATCGAATTAGGAGAAATCGAGACACTATTAACTCAACACCCGGCCGTGCAGCAAACTGTAGCAATAGCTTCGGAAGATGGACAGGGAGATAAACGTTTAGTAGCTTATATTGCCCTGAATGCAGAATATAGCGTTGCCCGCGAAAAAAACCAAATAATGCAATTGCAGGACGAACAGGTTTTGCAGTGGCAAATGCTCTACAATGAAACTTACAATCAACCTGCTATTGACTCAGATCCAACATTTAATATTGTCGGCTGGAATAGCAGTTATACTAATCAGCCAATCCCAGCAGAACAGATGCGCGACTGGGCGAACAATCAAGCCGCCCAAATTTTAGCTTTGCAGCCTAGCCGAGTGTTAGAAATTGGCTGCGGCACAGGTTTGTTGCTGTTCCAAATTGCCTCTCGCTGCACTCAATATTGCGGAACAGACTTTTCACCTATTTCGCTAAACTATATTCAGCAGCACTTGGCAAATCAACAGTTAGCTAATGTAACGCTGCTTCAGAAAATGGCGACAGACTTTGAAGGAGTAGAGACAGCAGCTTTTGACGCAGTAATTCTCAACTCTGTCGTGCAATATTTCCCGAATATCGACTATCTCGTGCAGGTGCTAGAAGGTGCGGTGAAAGCAACTGCCCCCGGCGGCTTTATATTCATCGGAGATGTCCGCAGCTTGCCGTTGCTGGCAGCTTTTCACGCTTCCGTACAACTGTATCAAGCCGAGCCTTCTCTCGCTGGCGAACAGTTGCAGCAGCGAGTACAAATGCAAATTTTTCAAGAAACAGAGTTAGTTATTGATCCAGAGTTTTTTAGCGCATTAAAGCACCGCTTTCCGCAGATGGGCGGCGTAGAGATTCAATTAATTCGCGGTAGTTATCACAATGAGTTAACTGATTTTCGGTACAATGCTATTCTGCATATTGCGTCTGAAACAGCACGCCCAAAATCATCGCTAAAAGGAGAGCGGCACCCAGAAAAACGGCTGGATTGGTTGGATGAAAATCAGAATCTGACTGTTACCAAGGTGCCACAAATATTATTGCAAAATCAACTCGATGTTTTAAGAATTGCTAATGTGCCTAATGCGCGGGTAACTGCTGCGGTGAAAGCGGCAGAGTTGTTGTCTGTTGTCGATAAATTTCCAACAGCAGGTCAGTTGCAGAAAGCCGTGGAAAAAGTCGAGGATTTAGGAGTAGATCCCGAAGCGTGGTATGCTTTGGAAGTTCCGTATAATGTTAATATTAGTTGGTCTAATTCCGACACTCAAGGGCGCTACGATGTAGTGTTTGCACGGGGCGAAACCAGAGATTTTGTGCCAGAAACCCGAAGCGATAACTTGCGTCCTTGGCGCTCTTATGCTAACAATCCCTTACAAGCTAAAGCAGCGCGTAAATTAGTGCCACAGTTGCAGGCTTATCTAGCAGAAAAACTGCCGGAATATATGGTTCCGTCGGCTTTTGTGGTGCTGGAGTCGCTACCTGTGACGGCTAACGGAAAGGTCGATCGCCTCGCTTTGCCTGCACCGGAGCCGATTAAGTTAGAATGGGCTGGCGGTTATGTTGCGCCTCAGACTTCTATTGAGGAAGTTTTAGTTAAAATTTGGGCTGAGGTTTTGGGGATAAAGCGAGTGGGTATCCGGGACAATTTCTTTGAATTGGGAGGCCATTCGCTGCTGGCGACTCAGCTTGTTTCTAGAGTGCGAGATGCTTTCGGGGTAGAGTTGCCTTTGCGCCGGGTTTTTGAAGCACCGACAATTGCAGAATTATCTAAGATTGTGGAGAATTTAAAAGATAAGAATTCTAAAAGTGAAGCTCCGGCTTTAGTGCCGATTTCGCGCGATAGTCGGCGGCGGAAGCTATCATCTTTTAATAGACCTCTTGCATAAATTTTTGATCGGTCAACCGCAGATATAAGGCAGATTAACGCAGATTAACGCAGATAATTTTAAGAGGGTTTGTGAATGAGTGCAAGAGATATAATCTAGAAAGTCAATAAAAATGATGGCTGTTGAACAGGTGCAGTTTCGAGAAATATGCAGCAAGAAATAGAAGTTTTTGTATTCCCCGCATCCTTTGCCCAGCAGCGGCTGTGGTTCCTCAATCAATTAGCACCGGGCAATCCTTTCTACAATGTCTCAACAGCACTCCGCTTAACAGGTTCCCTCAACTTAAGATCCTTAGAGCAAACCTTCAACGAAATTGTGCAGCGGCACGAAACTTTACGCACCACTTTTACGCTTTTGGAAGGGGAACTCGTACAAATTATTGCTCCCATTTTAACCGTATCCCTCCCCACAATCGACTTACAAAATCTCTCGCCCAACCAGCAGGAAACCGCAGCGCTGCAACTCGCAACCGATGCAGCGCAATGCCCTTTCGATTTAGCCGCCGGGCCGTTATTCAAAGTAACGCTGTTACAACTCAGTGAAAGCGAACATATATTGTTGCTGAATTTACATCATATTGTGGCTGATGGTTGGTCGATTGGAGTGCTAATTCGAGAGCTGGGAACGCTCTACACAGCATTTGTTAAAAATGAGCGATCGCACTTACCAGCACTGCCCGTGCAGTACGCCGACTTTGCAGAATGGCAGCACCAATGGTTGCAGGGCGAAGTATTAGAAACGCAGTTAGCTTATTGGCGACAGCAGTTAAACGGAATTACCACACTTAATCTACCAACAGACAGGCAAAGACCAGCCGTTCCATCCTACCGCGGCGCCAAACAATTTATAACGCTATCACCTGCTTTGAGCGAGGCGCTAAAGTCATTGAGCCAGCAAGAAAGCGCGACTTTATTTATCACTCTACTAGCCGCTTTTCAAACTTTGCTGTACCGCTA
This sequence comes from Microcoleus sp. D2_18a_B4, assembly GCF_036702475.1. Classification (NCBI taxonomy): domain Bacteria; kingdom Bacillati; phylum Cyanobacteriota; class Cyanophyceae; order Oscillatoriales; family Microcoleaceae; genus Microcoleus; species Microcoleus sp. D2_18a_B4. The sequence goes on along the minus strand of NZ_JAUBTL010000033.1, from coordinate 25,040 downwards.
TACAGGACAAGTAGATATTGCAGTAGGAACGCCGATCGCCAATCGCAACCAGAGCGAAATAGAAGCATTAATAGGTTTTTTTGTCAACAGTTTGGTGCTGCGTGCAGATTTATCAGGAAATCCCACTTTTCGGGAACTATTGCATCGGGTAAAAAACGTCGCAATGGCAGCCTACGCTCACCAAGATTTGCCCTTCGAGAAGTTGGTTGAGGAAATGCACCCCGATCGCGAGTTGAGTCGTAACCCCCTATTTCAAGTTAGTTTCAGCCTGCAAAACACTCCTGTAGCAGCGCTAGAATTGCCGGGAATCGCTTTCGAGGCGATCGACTTTGACGCAGGAACTGCCAAGCTAGATTTAGAGTGCCACTTGTGGGAAAATGCAGGAATTATTCAAGGGCAATTTGTCTACAGCACAGATTTATTTGATAGCGCTACAATTGCGCGGATGGCGGGACATTTCCAAACGCTGCTTGAAGCCATTGTTGCCAATTCCAAACAGCACCTCAGCGACTTGGCTTTGCTGACAGCGCCAGAATACCAGCAACTATTAATCGATTGGAATGACACTCAGAGAGATTATCCGCAAAACCAGTGTTTCCATCAGCTATTTGAAGATCGAGTCGCGCTAACGCCCGATGCTGTCGCAGCCGTCTTTGAAAACCAGCAGTTAACCTACCGCCAACTCAACAGCCGAGCCAACCAACTTGCACGTTACTTGCAGCAATTGGGAGCAGCACCAGAAGTTTTAGTGGGCTTTTGTGTAGAACGTTCCTTAGATGCGATCGTCGGATTGCTAGGCATTATCAAAGCAGGCGCAGCCTACCTGCCTTTAGATCCAACTTATCCTCAAGAGCGCCTTAACTTCATGTTAGAAGATGCTCAGGTGTCGATTTTGGTAACTCAACAGCACTTAGCAAACAACTTGACGCAGCCGGAAAATTACGGAGTTTTTTCAGTAGTGTGTTTGGACTCCGACCGAGAAATTATCGCCCGACAAAGCCCAGAAAACCCAACTACAAATATCCTACCAGAAAACCTAGCCTACGTCATTTACACATCTGGTTCAACCGGAAAACCCAAAGGCGTTTTAATCGAACATCGGGGACTATACAACTTAGCTCTAGCTCAAATAGAAGCTTTTAACTTAAACTCAAATCACCGCATTTTGCAATTCGCATCCCTGAGTTTTGATGCCTCAATCTTTGAGATTGTCATGGCATTAGGAACCGGAGCAACACTTTACTGTGCCAAGAAAGAATCTTTGTTGCCAGGACAAACATTAATCCAATTTTTGCAGGACAATGCTATTACCCACGCTACCCTCCCGCCCTCGCTGCTAGCTGTCCTTCCAAACGCCGAACTGCCCGCACTGCAAACAATCATTTGTGCTGGCGAATCCTGTTCCCCGGATATTGTTAAACGCTGGGCTTCCAGGCGCAGATTTTTTAACGCTTACGGCCCTACAGAAGCGACAGTCTGGTCAAGTTTGGCCGAAATTGGCGATTCCCAGCGGGATAGCTTCGCTTCACGCAAAAAACCACCAATCGGCCACCCAATAGCTAACACTCAACTCTATATTTTAGATAAAAATTTACAGCCTGTACCCGTTGGAATTCCCGGTGAATTGTACATCGGCGGCAGCGGATTGGCGCGAGGCTACCTGAAGCGCCCCGAATTAACCGCCCAGCGATTTATTGCTAATCCGTTTAGCCAGAAAGCAGGAGAACGAATTTATAAAACTGGTGACTTAGCGCGCTATTTTCCAGACGGCAATATTGAGTTTTTAGGCCGCACTGACGAACAGGTAAAAATTCGCGGTTATCGAATAGAATTGGGAGAAATTGAAGCGCTGCTGGTTCAGCATCCAGCAGTCAAAGAAACAGCGGCGGTTGCTGTGGATGATTTGTCGGGCAACAAACGCCTAGTTGCTTATGTCGTTCCCAATCAAAATCAGACGTTTAATTCCGGGGAAATACGCAATTTCCTCAAACAACAACTGCCCAATTACATGATTCCCAGTGCTTTTGTGGCGATGGATTTTCTGCCCCTAACTCCCAATGGCAAAATTGACCGCCTGCGCCTACCTGCACCGGAAAATGTAACTCGCAATTCAATAGATCAAAGCTGCCTTGCACCTCGCACACCAACCGAGTCAACCCTCGCCCAAATTTGGATCGCAATCCTCAACACAGAGTGCGTTGGCATTCGCGATAACTTCTTCGATTTGGGTGGAGATTCCCTGCTGGCAATCCGCCTCATCAATGAGATTAACCAGCAATTTCAGCGCGAGTTGCCGCTGTCTGCTCTTTTTTTAAATCCGACAATTGAAGGTTTAGCCGATTCGCTATCTTCAGAAACAAATTCTCTAGAATGGTCGCCTTTAGTTGCAATTAAGCCTCGCGGTAAAAATCCCCCGTTCTTCTGCGTCCATCCCATCTTTGGCGTCGTGTTTCCTTATGTCGAGTTAGCATTTCAACTAGGAGAAAATCAACCGTTTTACGGGCTGCAGCCAAAGGGTATTGACGGCAAAAGTTCTCCGTTAACTAGCATTGAAGAAATGGCGGCTGACTACATCGCAGCCTTGCGTACCGTTCAACCGAAAGGGCCTTATTTTTTAGGAGGCTGGTCTTTTGGAGGTTTGGTGGCTTTTGAGATGGCTCAACAGTTGCTCGCAGCGGGGGATGAAGTGGCTTTACTTGCTGTGCTGGATACTTTAGCGCCGGTTTCTGCTAACAAACCTTCTTTTTGGGACGGTTGCAAGTTTATTATGACTACTGTTTCGCGCTCTATCTGGCCTTTTGTAGTAGATTATTTTCGCTTGGTGGCTGCTGCGGAAAATGTTCAAAGTGGCGGTATTGCGGTCAAATTTCCGAAATTAAATAAGATGCTTAATCTAGTAGCTAATTTTTTGTCTCGCTGGAATTGGAAACAGGCCGTTATGGTTAGCATCCTATCTCAGGAGTCAAAAGAACGGAGCTGGCGCGAGCTGGCAATTCCCTCAATGTTTACTGTATTTCAGGCTAATAGTCAAGCAACTCTCAGCTATGTACCGAAAATTTATCCGCAGCGAATTACTCTGTTTAGATCGAGGGAAAAGCTAAGCATGAATCATCAAGATCCGACTCTTGGCTGGAGTGAATTAACGACTCAAAGAGTAGAGGTGATTAGGGTTCCGGGGAATCATCTTACTATGTTGAGAAAGCCTAACGTTGAGGTGCTGGCTCACAAGCTGAAGCATTGCTTTGAGGAGGAATTAAGTGATTGAGGAACCCGCGTGCTTGTGTGTCGAATAAAATAATCTTTATCACGTTTGTAGTGAGGACTAAAGTCCTCAGAGTTTTATGAGACTAAAGGGACACGGCATTGCGGTGTCCCTACTGTACTGGAATACGCTTTATCACGCTTGTAGTTAGGATGTCAAAAAATTGCGATCGCCCGAAGAACACTTTTTGCAACTAGAAATCATCATGCAGCGCCACGCCGCAGCACTCGAAGCTGAAGTCAGAGCTTTGCAAGCCGCTGACGAAACCGCCCAGTGGCCTCCTGACTGGAAACGTTGCTATAATTGGCGTTTCGCTAAAATTTTCGCTTCAGTGAAGATTTTTCGCAACTGGGGTGCAGATGCTGCGGCTTGGAAGCTTTTGCCTTCACGAGTTTATCCCAACCGAGGCAATCAGAAGGATTAGTGGGGTTGCTGATTCACGGTATGAATAAACTTTTCGCTTGATGTTACAAAACTCACTCTACTTGGCTTATAGCCATTCCGAAAACTTGAATTCATACTTGTATTCAGCAACGCCGAAATTCGAGTAGATGATTTAGCAAGAGCCTTACCCTCCGAAACTTTCACGCTTATTCAACTCCCAGGAGAAAAACCCAGAACGTTATGGGTAGCGACAATGGAAATCGAGTTATCAAAGTATACAGGCAAGAAAGTAGTAGCCATCGTCATGAATGCGGCGACTGTCGAACAAGCCAGTGAAATTGATTATTTGATGACTAATGTGGAGTTATCAACAGCAACATAAGAGTGGGTAGTAAAGACCTACTCCCAAAGAAATTGGGTAGAAGTTTTCTATCGATAAGCCAAGGGATGGTTAGGGTTAAAAGAATATCAAGTGAGAGATAAACGCAGTCTAATGAGGCATTTAATTTGGGTATTTTGTGCCTACAGTTTTATCCTCTGGCATACCTTAACCTGCGGATTAAGACGTAGATGGGCAAATAAACCTTTAAACACCTTTACGGAAGCGCTTGAAGCATTTCTGACAGCAATATCTTTTAGGTTTGTCAAGTGGCTGAATGAAAATTGGGACGTATTCTCTGCTTACAAAGCTAGTTTGGGCTTTATTGGGGCTTGAAATTTGTTTAAGTCCCGTTAAAAATATCCCTCTAGAAGTACGGTCTCAATATCCAGAAATTGAGTGGCGAAAAATCACCGGACTCAGAAATATCCTTATTTTTTCAGACATTAGATATAAATATGCTCCAAATCTGTCATCTTTAAGATATAGATTTATGGTGAGTGTTTATTCCTTTTCTAAGCTATTTGTATTTTAGATAACAAATTCTCAAAGAATAAGCCTGAATAATATATTTGCTTTGATCTAGATGGATCAGGGGATTACAGACATTTACCATAAAAAAGCAAGCTATGCCGAATCGACGTGATTTTCTTCTTGGTGGGACTGTAGCTGCGGCTGCGACCTTGTTACCAAATAAATTGATTGCTCAAACTCCAACCAATCGATCGGAAATGGCAGCTTTACAGGAAGGATATGTGGGACAGTATCAGGGTGGTGTGTACTTACTGCCAGCCAATGATGAGACAGTCCAATGGGGTTGGTTTAATAATGCAGAGACACCCCGCGCTCGGATTAAATCAGGGGACACCGTTGTCATGGAAACCATGATGGCTTCCATGAATCAAGTTTTGCCGGGGGTATCGATCGAAGAAATTACTAGACTGCGGGTAAATAATCCCGGTCGTGGACCCCATACGATTACAGGGCCGATCTTTGTAGAGGGCGCAGCACCCGGAGATACTCTCAAAGTCAAAATTAATCGGATTGTGCCTCGTACCTATGGCTCCAACTGGAACCTGCCGGGTAATCTTGCCCTAGGGCAATTCCCAACTAGCTTCCCGGAACCCCAAGTAAAACATTTCTTCCTTGACCTCAAGCGTGGGGTTACAGAATTTTTGCCGGGGATTGAATTACCTGTGCGTCCGTTCCCCGGTATTCTTGGGGTGGCGAGGGCTGAAAGTGGACAATATAGCACCGTACCCCCTGGACCTTTTGGCGGAAACCTCGACTGTAGAGAATTAGTAGAAGGCACAACGATTTACTTACCAGTGTTTGTGGATGGAGCTTTATTGTGGTCTGGGGATTCCCATGCGGTGCAAGGTAATGGTGAGATTAATTTAACAGCGATCGAGTCTGCCTTTAATGAACTGAACCTGACTGTAGAAGTAATTAAGGGTAAACGCCTGACTTGGCCACGGATTGAGTCAGATACTCATTGGATAACGATGGGTTATGATCGAGACCTCAATATTGCGCTCAATATTCTGGAAGAAGAAACCCTAAAATTTCTTGCTGAATCTAAAGGCTTAAACACTACTGAAGCTCGTCAATACATGGCAAACTACGGTGATTGTCGAGTAGCAGAGGTGGTCAATCAACTAAAAGGGGTCTATTGCATGTTACCGAAACAACCAACTCCAGTCCTTGCCCCTAACCCTACCACTGATACCTCAGATAGTTTTGTCACCCATGCCATCGATGGTGATGCAATGCAGGCTATGAACATGGCGGCTATGAGTCTTATTGAGAGAATGCAGACCCTAAAAGGACTTGTACCCCTTGATGCCTATTCCCTTGCCAGTTTAGCCATGGATGCACGGATTGGCAAAATAGAGCCGGGAGCAAAACATCTACATTGCTTGATGCCCAAGTCTCTCTGGGTCAGAAGTTAACAGCAGTTTGCGTTCAGATAAGTGGTGGTGCGATCCCCCTAAATCCCCCTATGTCCTTTGGAGAGGCTACGCCAACAAAAGGGGGACTTGAAGATCATTAACTTGGCTTACCAGAATTAAATTTGGGCGTTGCTGATTCACGGTATGAAGCAACTTTTCGCTTGATGTTACAAAACTCACCCTCCGAGGGCTTATAGCAATTCCGAAATCTTCCATTCATACCTGTATTCAGCAACGCCGGATTAGTTAACTGTTGACTGTTGACTGTTGACTGATGACTGTTCTGAAATGCCTCAATCTAAAATCTAAAATTGCCCAATGGATTGCGCGATGCTGAAGATGATAGCAGCCAAACCTGCTGCGATCGGAATTGTCACCAGCCAAGCCGAACCAATTGACAGCAAAGTTTGCAGGCGTACTGTTTTCCAAGCTTTGATCAGCCCGACTCCGACAACTGCACCCACTAAAGCGTGGGATGTGGAAACTGGCAAACCGAAGCGGGATGCTAGCAAGACTGTGGTGGCTGTGGCTAATTCCGCGCAAAATCCGCCGCTTGGTTGGAGTTCGATGATCTTTTCGCCGACTGTGGCTATTACATTTTTGCCCCAGATGGTTAAACCGATGACTATTCCTGCGCCTCCGAGGACTAAAATCCACAGGGGAACGCTGAAATCCTCTGAGGGAAAGGAACCTGTCCGCCGGATGTAGGCGATCGCAGCTAGGGGAGCAACTGCATTGCCTACGTCGTTTGAACCGTGGGAAAATGCTACAAAACAGGCGCTCAAGACTTGAAATCTCGCCATTTGTTGCTCGATGGGAGAGTGAGGGAGTTTCGGAGTGGGGGAGGAGTTTGTACTTGGGCCGAATCCCTTATCTCCTCTTCCTTCTTCCTTCTTCCTTCTTTCTTCTTCCTTCTCAACTGATTCTAATTTTTTCCAGCTATTGAGTGTCAAGGCGATCGCAGCTATTGCCCCGATGCCAATGACAATATCGTGAATTGGAAGATTCCAGCCAAATCGATCGTGCGCGGCGGCGATCGCCCCTGTCTGCACGAAAGCGACATTCACAACAGACGGCAGTACAATTATCCCAAATACGCTCAGCATTGCTGCACTCAGCCAAGGTATCCACTCGCGCATTTGAGATAGAGGATCTGGTCGATCGAGAATCGAATACTTCACCACACTGTAAAATAGCGCCGCTAAAGCACCGCTGGCAACAGGTGTCGCCACCCAAGTTAGGGAGATGGTGCCGATGGTTCGCCAATCAACTGCATTAATTCCGGCTGCAACACAGCTAAAACCCGCGATCGCGCCCACCACTGCATGGGATGAAGAAACCGGCAAACCTCGACTGGTAGCGATTTGCAGCCATATCCCGCAAGCTATCAGCACTGATACCATCCCGATTAAAAATACTTGCGGTTTGGCCGCGAAAACTTCTGCATTCACAACTCCTGTTGCGAGAGTTTCGGAAACTCCTTGCCCGAACAGCACTGCGCCGGAAAACTCCAGTATGCCTGCAACAATTATTGCCTGCCGCAGCGTTAGCGCCTTCGAGCCTACGGATGTCCCCATCGAGTTAGCGACATCGTTGGCCCCCAAGTTGGCGGCGACGTACAAGGCCAGTGCAGCCATTGCGCCCAATTGCAGAAATACGAGTCCAGAGGTATCTAACATAGAAATTTTTTGACATAAAACTGGTAGTTCGATATATGATAAGGGATTGTGAGTTTTGGTAAATCCCGTCAGTAACCCAGGTCTAAAAGACACTGGGCTTGCAAGAGCAATTCCCGCAAGCCGTACTGACCAGCCTCAGTCTTAACTGACTACGTTTTTTGAGTCACGACACCTGGAAATGCGTAGCTAGTTTCCTGCTCTGTCATTTGCAATTAAACAGTCTTAAGGTCACTGAGACAGTGTTGCAAGTCTAAAAAGCTCTTAAAACATGGGCGAAGCTAACATTACTGGAATGGCAAGGCGCTCCCGGCAATACAGGGATTAGACAAGTACCATTCCTCTACTTGTCTAGCCCCGAAAGGGGTAGGCGGTTTAAACCGCTCGTGTCGTTTCCCTCTCTTGGCTCAAGCCACTGAGTGTCCCACTTACCGAGTTTTTTTATGAAAGGCGCAGAAATAATCCGTTCGATCGAAACGGCAGAAATAGATAGAGTCAAGCAAGAACTCAATAAACAAGTTCCCGAAATTTACGTGGGCGACACAGTGCGAGTCGGCGTAAGAATTAAAGAGGGTAACAAAGAACGGGTTCAGCCCTACGAAGGGACTGTGATTGCCATGCGTAACGGTGGGATTAATGAAACAATCACCGTTCGCCGCGTGTTCCAGGGCGTCGGAGTGGAACGGGTGTTTTTGATTCACTCGCCCCGCATCGCCACGATCCAAGTGATGCGCCGCGGGAAAGTCCGCAGAGCAAAACTTTACTACCTGCGCGATCGGGTGGGCAAAGCTACTCGCGTCAAACAGCGGTTCGATCGCTCCCTGTAGGAATGCACCCAGCTTCCCCTTGGTTCATGGTTCATGGGAAATTGAGAAATTTCAAAAAAAAAGTTTCCCATTTAAGAGCGCACTGTGTTAAAATAGAAATCTAGAGGTTAAGCGAATTTCAGCAACCTCACCTGTGCGCTCTTAGTTCAGTTGGTAGAACGCAGGTCTCCAAAACCTGATGTCGGGGGTTCAAGTCCTCCAGGGCGCGCTGAATCACCAAACTTTAAATTCTGCCCGAAAGCGCCCGGATTATTGGCTGGCAACAGTCAAAACCGCAAACTTTCGGGTAGAATTAATTTTTGTGGGCGGTTCGCAAAAAATGCCATCAACAAATGCTCGGTGTCGCTTCTCGATCGTCGGTTTCGGCGATCGGCAGTTACACAGTTGAAAGGTTGGGCTTGTAAAAAAGTCGTGGCTTTAGATTTGAGATTTGGGACTTGGGCGTAAGTGGTTAGTGTCACAAAATCTGAGAGCCGCGGGCCACTCACACCATCTAAAATCTAAAATCTAAAATCTAAAATCGCAAGGGGGATTGAATCGTGGCGAAAAAAGACGAAGCTCAAGAAACTCAAGAAATGACGGCGCCTGGGTTTAATCCTACGGGTTTTTTAAAGGAAACTAGAGAAGAACTCGACAAAGTGGTTTGGCCCAGCAGGCAGCAGCTAATCAGCGAGTCTTTGGCCGTGCTTTTGATGGTAATCCTCTCAGCAAGCCTGATCTATTTTGTGGATAATTTCTTTAACTGGGGCGCGGGAAAGGTGTTTGGGCCATGACTTTTGCATCAGAAGAATCTGAGTATTCCACAGAAGCGACGGGACAGGCAGCATCGCCAGATGTGCCGGAGATTGATGCTCGCTGGTATGCTGTTCAAGTTGCCTCTGGCTGCGAGAAGCGGGTGAAGGCAAACTTGGATCAGCGGATTCAAACTTTGGATGTTGCCGATCGCATCGTTCAAGTAGAAATTCCGCAAACTCCGGCAATCAAAGTCGGCAAAGACGGTTCCAGGCGGCAGTCAGATGAAAAAATCTTTCCCGGCTACGTACTCATCCGTATGTTTATGGACGAGGATACGTGGCAGGTGATCAAGAATACCCCGAATGTAATTAATTTTGTCGGGGCAGAGCAGAAACGCCGCTACGGGCGCGGCAGGGGTCACGTCAAACCGCTACCTCTGAGTCATTCAGAAGTAGAACGGATCTTCAGAAACGCTCAGGAATCAGAACCAGTTGTCAAAGTATCGATGTCTACTGGAGACCACGTTGTGGTACTTTCCGGGCCATTTAAAGATTTTGAAGGTGATGTGATTGAAGTTAGCCCGGAACGAAACAAGCTCAAAGTTTTACTCTCGATTTTTGGGCGCGATACGCCTGTAGAATTGGAGTTCAATCAGGTTCAGAAACAGAACTAACTAATGGCAAAGAAAGTTGTTGCAGTAATTAAGTTGGCGATTACGGCGGGAAAAGCCAACCCAGCTCCTCCGATCGGCCCAGCTCTGGGTCAGCACGGCGTCAATATTATGATGTTTTGCAAGGAGTACAATGCTAGAACCGCAGACCAAGCGGGTCTGGTGGTTCCGGTAGAAATTTCGGTTTTTGAAGACCGCAGTTTTACATTTATTCTCAAAACCCCGCCGGCGTCGGTTTTGATTCAAAAAGCTGCTGGCATTGCTAAGGGTTCGGGAGAACCTAATCGCAAGCAAGTAGGGACGATTACACAGGCTCAGTTACGAGAAATCGCTGAAACCAAAATGCCTGACCTCAATGCTAATGATGTTGAGGCTGCTATGAAAATTGTGGCAGGAACGGCTAAAAATATGGGCGTGGCGATCGCGGATTGAAGTCAGTTGTCAGTTGTCAGTTGACAGTTGGCAGTTGTCAGTAATTCAGGATTTTGAAGCTAAAATCTTCAAGCTCAAATCGCAAATCCTAAGTCGGTTCAGGGGGAGAAGCAAAGCTTCGCTAGTAACCGAAAACTGGTAGATTTTAAGATTGTCCGATAGGTTCAATCTAAAATCTAAAATCTAAAATCTAAAATCGACTGACCCCAGGAGATAACAATGGCAAAGAAAGTATCGCGAAGACTGCAAGAACTTCAAAAGAAAGTTGAAGACAGACCTTATCTACCGCTGGAAGCTCTGCAACTTTTGAAAGAAACAGCAACCGCTAAGTTTGGCGAAGCTGCTGAAGCTCACATCCGTTTGGGAATTGACCCGAAATATACTGACCAACAGTTGCGGACAACTGTATCGCTACCAAAAGGAACTGGTCAAGTAGTCAGAATTGCGGTGATTGCTAAGGGCGAAAAAGTTAAAGAAGCCCTAAATGCCGGCGCGGATATTGCTGGTTCTGAAGAGTTGATCGATGAAATTCAGAAAGGCATGATGGACTTCGACTGCCTGATTGCTACCCCAGACGTGATGCCGTTGGTGGCAAAATTGGGTCGGTTGTTGGGCCCGCGCGGTTTGATGCCTTCTCCGAAAGGTGGCACGGTGACGACTGACATTGCTCAGGCGATCAACGAGTTTAAAGGTGGTAAACTAGAATTCCGTGCCGATCGAACTGGCATCGTTCATGTTATGTTTGGCAAGGCAGCTTTCTCAGCGGAAGATTTGCTCGTCAACCTTCATGCTTTGCAAGAAACAGTTGACCGCAACCGTCCTTCTGGTGCTAAAGGTCGCTACTGGCGCAGTTTGTACGTATCCGCAACAATGGGCCCGTCGATCGAAGTCGATATCAGTGCTCTGCGCGATACCAAACTTGATGCTGCGTAGAAAGAATTAAGCAGAAGGCAGAAGGTAAAAGACAGCTTCGGCTGTCTGTGTAAATCTCTCACAAGATTTGCGTCATAGCCTTGCTATGTCTGCCTTCTAGTGATAGCCTAATCAAAAATCAATAAGCTGAAGACCGCAGGTGCCGATCGCTTAATTTCCTGCCGAGGCTGAAGAAATAAAAACTCAAGACTCAAAGATTAGAAATTTTCTATTTTTAATTCTGACTTGTTAATTTTTAATTCTCTGCCCCGGCTCGAAGGTCGGGGTTTTTGACGGGCAGTTTTCGATCCTAAAAGGAGGTGAAATAAGTATGGGCAAAACTTTAGCGGTAAAAAATGAGATTATTGCAGACCTCAAGCAAACCTTGAGCGAATCTCAATTGGCGATCGTGATTGACTACACGGGCTTAACTGTTGCTGAAATCACAGATTTGCGTCGGCGTTTGCGTCCGAAAGGCAGCAGTTGCCAAGTGGCAAAAAACACGCTAATGCGAATTGCTGTTGAAGGTAACGAAACCTGGCAGCCGATACAAGAATTGCTGACAGGTACGTCGGCGTTTCTGTTCGTGCAAGAAGATATTGGCGGCGCGATTAAAGCTTACCAAGAATTCCAAAAAGTCTCTAAGAAGACTGAACTTCGCGGCGGCGTGATGGAAGGACGGGTACTGAAAGAAGCTGATGTTAAAGCATTAGCTGATCTGCCGTCGAAAGAACAACTCATGGCTCAAATTGCTGGCGCTATCAACGGTGTCGCAACCAAGTTGGCTGTGGGTATCAATCAAGTTCCTACTTCGATCGCTCGCGGTCTTAAAGCTTATGCTGAAAAAGACGGCGATTCCGCAGCAGTAGAAGCAGAAGCACCAGCAGAAGCTCAAGCAGAAGCACCAGCAGAAGCTCAAGCAGAAGCACCAGCACAACCTGAAGCAGAAGCACCAGCAGAAGCTGAAAGCACATCTGCGTAATTCATTAGTAATTAGTCACGAGTCAACAGTCGTTAGTTTTGAGAAACAAACTCATGACTGGAGACAAGAAACTCATAATTAATGAGCAATCCCCAATCCACAATCCACAATCCACAATCGAACTAGGAGTTCAAAAAATGTCTACTGCAACTGATGAAATCTTGGACAAACTTAAGTCTTTGACTTTGCTCGAAGCATCTGAATTGGTCAAGCAAATTGAAGAAGCTTTCGGCGTCAGCGCTGCTGCTCCTGTAGGCGGCATGATGATGATGGGCGGCCCTGCTGCTGCCGCTGCTGAACCCGAAGAAGTACAAACTGAGTTCAGCGTGATTCTTGAAGAAGTTCCTGCTGACAAGAAAATCGCAATTCTGAAGGAAGTCCGCGCAATTACCGGTCTGGGTTTGAAGGAAGCGAAAGACTTGGTAGAAGCCGCACCGAAAGCAGTTAAGGAAGCTATTGCTAAGGAAGCTGCTGAAGAAATGAAGAAACAGCTTGAAGCTGTGGGCGCAAAGATTTCTATTAAGTAGTCAGAGAATGTAGTTGATATCAATTCCGGTGACACCGGAATGATGGTTGACTGTTAACTGTTGACTGTTAACTGTTAACTGTTAACTATTCCCTAAAATTAATCGCGCGATAGTTACATCTCTCGCGCGATTAATTATTTTTTGCGCTAGGGAAACGGCATTGCCATGTCCTCTTAGATTTTAGAGGCGGCTTCCATTTGCCGCACGACTGTTAAAGCAGAATAGGAAACACCGGCAGTTCCTTCTCCGGGATGGGTGGAGTCGCCCACTAACCACAAGTTTTTAATTGGTGTGCGGTTGGCAAATCCGAAGGGCCCGAAGGTTGGTATTCGCTGCCCGATGCCGCCGACAACGCCTCTATCTCTCGCTGTGTAGCGGGCAAACGTTCGGGGTGTGGCGGCTTCTTGGTGTACGATCGACTCTGGCGTCAAATTGAAATATTCGCTCAAACGGGCGATCGCCCCTGCGGTATATTTTTGCTTTAATCCTTCATAATCAACCGAATTCCACCATATTCGAGTATCAGTAAATGACGAAGCGATAATTGTCGCCATTCCCTCCGGTGCTCGCCCATCACCCGGATGACTGACTGAAACAAATAATGAATTATTCTCCCCAATCTCGCCGTCGTAATCGTAAAGAAACTGAAGGTGCGGCGGACAATTTGCTGGAATTGCGCTTTCATGCACTCCCAAATATATCACGAAAGCACCGGATGCGGGCGGCAATTTATCGACTCGATATTTGTAGCCTGCCATTTGATTTGGCAGTTGGTTTGTTGTCTCTGAAGTCTCTGATTTAACCGATAAATTATCTGTTAAATTTTCGATAATCGGCTCGCTTGACAACAACTTTACTAGATTTTGCGCGGTCACGTTGGCAACAATGCGATCGGCTGTTTCTGTCCAAACTTCGCCTGTTTTTTGATTGCGAATCACTGTAGCGGTGGCTTTGCCGTTGGCGGTGACAATACTTTCAACTGTGTGTCGCAATAAGACTTGACCGCCGTAAAGTTCGATCGCCCCTACAAGTCGATCGCTCAACACCTGCATACTTCCTTCTAGATGATACAATCCCTGCGGCTCTTGCGAAACTCCTAAAGCCGTCGCCGCGTAAAGTAGCGCCGTTTCTTCGGTATCGACTTGAGAATACAATTTTAACTGCAAATCCAGAAAAGTTCTCAAGCGCAAATTGTCGCCTAACCCACAAAGCCGCAAAGCATCTCCCACTGTCATAAAAGTGAAAGGCAAAGTAATTAGAGTATCGGGGCGAACTGCTTGAATTAATTGCCAGAAATCCCAGAAATTTCTGGGCGGTAAAACTGGATCGCGCCCTTGAAAGTTCCAGCTAGCTTTGAACAATGCAGACAATAATTGCCAAAAAGGTTCGCTTCCGGGAAACTGCCGCTGCCTTTCTTCCTGCCACTTTTGCGGATCACGCCACACGCTAATCGGTGCGGTTTCTCCCGGCAAAAACACCGCACAAGCGGGATCGCAGGGTGTGGCGGGGGGAAGTTCTATGTCTAATTCTGAGAAAATTCGGTGGTGAATGCCTCCGGGTTCCAATCCTGCAACCTGGGTGGCGCCGACATCGAAGGTAAAGCCTTTGCGTTTGAAGGTGGAAGCGCATCCTCCGGGGACGATCGCCTGGTCTAAGACTAGCACTTTGTATCCTCTGCGGGCTAGGAGGGCGGCTGCTGTTAGCCCGCCGATGCCGCCTCCAATTACCGTGACGCGGCCCTTAGTGTCTGTGGGACTGGGTTTGCCTAAAGGGGTGCGATCGCCTGTCATAAATTTATTTATTGTAATATTTCTTAATAGTATGCTCATATTTTGCAATAAAAAGCTCTTGTAGCGACAGGTTGAAATCTATCGCTACAAGAGGAAGGAGGTCGAGTTTAGAGGACGTTTTGTTTTAGGGATAAGGTGCTCCGGGCGCACCCGGAGCGTTAGACAGTGCCGTGCTGATGAGAAAATCAGGGACGGCGCCACTTGTTGAGATAAGCTTCGCCAATCCCAGCCACAGCCTGCAGTTGACCTAGCTGTTCCCGTAAAGCTTTGATGGTTCTTAGCTGTTCTTGAGACTGTTGCTGCAAAGCGTCGTAATTCCGCTGTATCGCCGCACTCTGGTTCAATTGATTTTCTAGAGAGTGCAACTTGGTTAGTTGAACTTGGAATTCGCCGATCGCACTTGACTTTTCGGCTAACTCGTGCTGCAAAGATTCGTAACTCGACTTCGACACGGTTTCCTGCAATTGCTGTGCCAAATTTTGCTTTTCGGTGGCGAATTGCTGCTGCAAAGATTCCAGAGCACTGGATTTTTCGGCGAGTTGCTGGTGCAAAGATTCCAGAGCACTGGATTTTTCTGCTAGCTGCTGCTGAAACTCGTGTTCTTTTTCGGCGACTTGCTGCTGCAAAGATTCGATCGAACTCGATTTTTCTGCTAGCTGCTGCTGAAACTCGTGTTCCCGGTGGTCTTTTTCGGTGATTTGCTGCTGCAAAGATGCGATCGAACTCGATTTTTCTGCTAGCTGTTGCTGAAACTCGTGTTCTTTTTCGGCGACTTGCTGCTGCAAAGATGCGATCGAACTCGATTTTTCTGCTAGCTGTTGCTGAAATTCGTGTTCCCGGTGGTCTTTTTCGGCGATTTGCTGCTGCAAAGATTCCAGAGCACTCGATTTTTCTGCTAGCTGTTGCTGAAACTCGTGTTCCCGGTGGTCTTTTTCGGCGAATTGCTGCTGCAAAGAAGCGATCGAACTTTCGCGTTCACTCAACTGCTGCTGTAAACTTTCGTAACTTGACTTCGCTACAGTTTCGGCTAATTGGCTTTCGAGATTTTGCTTTTCGGTAGCTAATTGCTGCTGCAAAGAAGCGATCGAACTTTCGCGTTCACTCAACTGCTGCTGTAAACTTTCGTAACTTGACTTCGCTACAGTTTCGGCTAATTGGCTTTCGAGATTTTGCTTTTCGGTAGCTAATTGCTGCTGCAAAGAAGCGATCGAACTTTCGCGTTCACTCAACTGCTGCTGTAAACTTTCGTAACTTGACTTCGCTACAGTTTCGGCTAATTGGCTTTCGAGATTTTGCTTTTCGGTAGCTAATTGCTGCTGCAAAGAAGCGATCGAACTTTCGCGTTCACTCAACTGCTGCTGTAAACTTTCGTAACTTGACTTCGCTACAGTTTCGGCTAATTGGCTTTCGAGATTTTGCTTTTCGGTAGCGAGTTGCTGCTGCAAAGAAGCGATCGAACTTTCGCGTTCACTCAACTGCTGCTGTAAACTTTCGTAACTTGACTTCGCTACAGTTTCGGCTAATTGGCTTTCGAGATTTTGCTTTTCGGTAGCGA